>NZ_JAPCIV010000041.1:0-41696 GCF_027707585.1 Aeromonas sp. QDB39
TGGGAGTCACATGGAAGATCAGATCCTGGAAAACGGGAAAAGTTCCGTTCAGACCGCTATTTGTGTATAAGAGTCAGGGCCAAAGGCCCCTGGTAGTGATGTGCTGATGGCATCCTAAAATATATTATTGATGAACTGAGTTCTGGCATGAATTTATTCACATCGTATCTTTCAACCACCTTTAGGCATTCGCTGCGGCAGTGACTGATAAATGACCAGCATGATGATGCAGGCAAAAAAAACCAAACTGGTACTAGTGACACCAAATCCTAGGCCTCCATGCTTTTCAGATTGTGATAGCCAGTCACCTATTGAAGCACCAAGTGGACGAGTCAGTACATAAACGATCCAAAATGCTAACACGGTATTCATTCTGAACCAATAATGAGCGATTGCGATGACTGCGATCAGCGATCCGAAAAGCAATGTGGCATTCATATACCCCATGTTCAGTCCCTCTGATACCCAGTCGCCTGCAGCTGTACCCAATGCGAAGGTTACGAGAATGGCTGCCCAGTAAAATAGTTCGCGTTTGCGGGTATCGATAGAACGGATGGACAAGGTTTTTTCTTGTGCATACCAAACCCGGAAGGTGGCCAATAGCACAACCGTAAACACACTGGTAGATATTGCCAATGGTACTCCAACCTGGTCGGTCAGATTATCCGTCACCAAGGTGCCGAAAATACTCACGAGCACAACAGCTAGCCAATATTTCCAGGGGGCATAGCCGGTTGCTCGAACTTGTATCAAGAGTGTCACGATGAGGAGGACCCCCATCAGCAAGGAGGTAACCGTTAAACCCAGGTGCAGGTTAAAGATCAAGAAGTCTGCAGCAGTCTCCCCAACAGTCGTCGACATCATTTTGATCAACCAGAATGTCAAGGTGACCTCTGGCACTTTGTTGAGCAAGTTGACGGTGTTTGTACCCATAAAGCACCTGCTGATGGTTAAGTGTCCGTTTATTGTTCTTGAATCTACTTCGGTATCCTTAAGATACAGTTAAGGGAGCTTGCGCTCCCTTTTTGTTGCCATTTGAGTTCAAAATCCGGTGCTGCCGGCCGCTCAGGCCTCTTCCAGTAGGGCCGGGCGGGCCTTCGGTTTGAACTGGGAGAGCATGACCCCTGCCAGGATGAGACCACCCCCCAGCAGGTGATAGCCGTGAATGGGTTCCCCCAGGCTGATGACGGCGATCAGCGCCGTGCACAGCGGCATCAGGTTCATGAACACCGAGGTGCGCTCCGCCCCCATGCAGGCGAGACCGCGCATCCAGCAGTAGGCGGCGAAGAGGGAGGAGGCGATGCCGGCAAACAGCACCAGGCCCCAGCCTTCGGCCGGCACCGCCAGCGACTCGGCGCAGAGGGCCACCGGGACCAGCAGCAAGACCGCCAGCAGGATCTGCAGGTAGAGATTGAGCCAGGGGCCGAACGGCAGCTGCCAGCGGCGGATCAACAGGCCATAGAGGGCGTAGCTGGCGGAGCCGAGCAGCATCAGGCCGTCGCCCTGATTGATGCCGTCGTGCAGCAGCGCCAGCGGCTGACCCAGGCTCAGCAGCCAGAATACCCCGAACAGGGAGATACTCATGCCGAGCAGCGCCTGTTTGCCCGGCCGCTGACCGAAGAAGAGCGCGCTCTGCAGCAGGGTCAGCAGCGGGATGAGCGAGCCGATGACCCCCATGTTGGTGGCCGAGGTGGTGTGGGCGGCGTAGTAGGCGAGGCACTGGTAGAGCACCATGCCAAGGGCCGCCAGCACCAGCAGTTTGCCGAGCCAGGGGCGGATCTCGCCACGGCGGCGCCACAGCTGCGGCAGGCAGAAGGGGGTCAGTGCCAGTGCGGCGATCACCCAGCGGTAGAAGGAGATGGCCGCGGGATCCAGCACATCGGCGGCGGCCTTGGACACCACGGTATTGGTGGCCCAGATCAGCACGGCGAGCAGCGGAAACATCAGCGGGTAGAAGATACGCATCAAAGACTCCTTATTATCGAGGTGACCAGTCTACCCTTGTCTTTCTGATATCAAGTAACGTAAAACTGACAAATCATCCCGCGCAAAGGACAATCCGCTCGCCATGGCCATACGTCACTACCATCCGACGGACCTGCATCTGCCAGAGCCCAATCCGCTCTATCTGCGCTACCAGCAGATCCAGGCCGAGAGCGCATGTGCACCCCACAGCCATCCCTGGGGCCAGCTCAGCCTCATCAGTCTGGGGGTGATGGAGATAGTGCTGGACGATCACCGGCTGGTGGCGCCGGCCGATTACCTCATCTGGGTGCCGGCGGATCTGGAACACGCCTCCTACAACCAGCAGGCCCTCGACTACACCTCCATCTACGTCAATCACGCCCTGGCGGCGCGGCTGCCGGCCGAGCCCAGGCTGCTGCAGATGACCCCGTTGATCCGCGCCATCCTGGCCGATTTTTGCGATCGCAAGCTGGGCCACATGGCGGATGAGTGGGACGTGCGTCAGGCCGAGCTGCTGGTGGAGAAGCTGACCCGCACCCGCTGCCAGGACAGCTACCTGCCCATGAGCCAGGACAAGCTGCTGGCCCCCATGCTGGCGGCGCTCTACAGCGACCCTGCCGACCCGCGCACCCTGGCCCAGTGGGCCGAGCAGCTGCACACCACCGAGCGCACCCTGGCCAGGCGCTGTGTGCGGGAATTGGGGATGAACTTCGGCCAGTGGCGGGCCCGCCTCAAGCTGCTCAAGGCGCTGGCCTGGCTCAAGGGAGAGCTGCCAGTGCAGGAGATTGGCTGGCGGCTCGGTTACGGCTCCACCTCGGCCTTCATCGCCATGTTCAACCGGGAGCTGGGCTGCTCGCCCCAGCGCTATCGCCAGCAGCTGGGCATCGGCGCCGGGCAGGCGGCGCTCTTGCTGCGACCACTCTAAGCAATGAAAAGGGCGCCTGCAGGCGCCCTTGTTGATCATGGGAGGGGCTTAGAAGAAGCCGAGCGGGTTGATGTCGTGGCTCACCAGCAGGTTCTTGGTGTTCTGGTAGTGGTCCAGCATCATCTTGTGGGTCTCACGGCCGATCCCTGACTTCTTGTAGCCGCCAAAGGCCGCGTGCGCCGGGTAGGCGTGGTAGCAGTTGACCCAGACCCGGCCGGCCTGGATGCCGCGTCCCATGCGCCAGGCCAGGTTGCTGTCGCGGGTCCACAGGCCCGCCCCCAGCCCGTACTGGGTGTCGTTGGCAATCGCCAGCGCCTCCGCCTCGTCCTTGAAGGTGGTGACCCCGAGCGCCGGCCCGAAGATCTCCTCCTGGAACACCCGCATCTTGTTCTGACCCGAGAAGATGGTGGGCTGGATGTAGAAGCCCCCCTCCAGCCCGCTCACCCTGGCCGGGCCACCGCCGATCAGCATCTTGGCCCCTTCGCCGCGACCTATCTCCATGTAGCTCAAGATCTTGTCGAATTGCTCGCGCGACGCCTGGGCACCGACCTGGGTGGCGGTGTCGAGGGGGTTGCCCTGGACGATGGTGCGGGCGCGGGCCAGCACCTTGTCCATGAAGTCGTCATAGATGCTGGCCTGCACCAGGGCGCGGGAGGGGCAGGTGCACACCTCGCCCTGGTTGAAGAAGGTCATCAGCATCCCTTCCACCGCCTTGTCGATGTAGCTGCTCTCGTGCTGCATCACGTCGGCGAAGTAGATGTTGGGGGACTTGCCGCCCAGCTCCACGGTGGAGGGGATCAGCTTGTCGGCGGCGCAGCGCAGTATATGGGCGCCCACCTCGGTGGAGCCGGTGAAGGCGAGCTTCTGGATCCGGTCGCTGGTGGCGAGCGCCTGGCCCGCCTCGGCGCCGAAGCCGTTGACCACGTTGACCACCCCGGCAGGCAGGATGTCCTTGATGAGATCCATCATCAGCATGATGGTGACCGGGGTCTGCTCGGCGGGCTTGAGCACGCTGCAGCAGCCGGCCGCCAGCACCGGGGCCAGCTTCCAGGCCGCCATCAGCAGCGGGAAGTTCCACGGAATGATCTGGCCGACCACCCCGATGGGCTCCTTGAAGTGGTAGCTGACGGTGTTCTGGTCCAGCTCAGCGGCCGAGCCCTCCTGGGCGCGGATGCAGCCGGCGAAGTAGCGGAAGTGATCCACCACCAGCGGCAAGTCGGCGGCCAGGGTCTCGCGCACCGCCTTGCCGTTCTCCCAGGTCTCGGCGATGGCGAGCACCTCGATGTTCTGTTCGATGCGATCGGCGATGCGCAGCAGCAGGTTGCTGCGCTCGGTGACGCTGGTCTTGCTCCAGCTGGCGAACGCCTTGTGGGCGGCGTCCAGCGCCAGCTCGATGTCGGCGGCGTCGGAGCGGGCCACTTCGCAGAACACCTTGCCGTCCACCGGCGAGATGTTTTCAAAGTAGCGGCCGGCGCGCGGCGCCACCCACTCGCCACCGATGAAGTTGTCGTAACGGGACTTGAAGCTGACCAGGGCACCTGCCTGACCGGGAGCGGTATAAATCATCTCATCATCCTTTATGTGTGTGGTCCTGACCGGGCTGGCGGGCAACCCGGTTGCTGCTGTGTATCGCAAGGGACGTGCCAGAGGGTCTGACCAGCACAGGAAAAGTTACAAAAACGTTATCAAACGGGGTGCGGCAGCGTATCTTGGTTAACCAATGACCAGGGCGAAGGTGAGGAAACTGTGCCGATTCTGGACAGTGACCGTGACAGTCGTGCCGTTTGTGAACAGGAGGCGTGATGAGCGAATTATCTCAATCCAGTGCCAGCCCGATCGAGCGTTCCTGGCAGCGCTGCCTGCATCAGGGGTTGAGCCGCCGGCAGAGCGCCGAGCTGGACTTGCTGCCCCAGGGGGAGCTGTCGGCCCGCCAGGAGCAGCACAGGGTGCTGATCGCCAGCTTCCAGCGCTTTGTGTTGCCGCTGTTTGGCCAGTTGCTGGCAGGGCGCCCCTGTCGGTTGCTGCTGTGCGACGGCGAGGGCGCCATCCTGGCCGCCAGCGGTGACGACGGCTTCGCCCGCCACGCCGAGCGCATTTTTTTGCGCAGCGGTGCCCGCTGGGGGGAGGCGAGCAAGGGCACCAACGCCATCGGCACTGCGCTGGCCGAGCAGAGCGAGGTACAGGTGCTCGGCAATCAGCACTTCTTCGCCCAGCACAGCTTTCTCAGCTGCAGCGCCTGCCCGTTGCTCGGGCCAGACGGGCAACTGCTCGGGGTGCTCGACATCTCCACCGATGCGGCCCATCACGATGGCGACATGCTGGGCACGGTGCGGCTGTTGGCCATGACCCTGGAAAACGCGCTGCTGGCGCGCCAGCCGGGCTGGCTGGTGGATCTCGAGCCCCAGAGTCTCTGGTCCGCCCGCCTGCTGCTGGGGGAGGAGGGCGAGCTGCTCGGGGCCAACCGGGCCGGTCGGCTCTGGCTCGGCCAGCACCCCTTCGACGGCAAGCAACTGCTGCGGGATCGGCGCGGCTTGCGGCTGGTACCGGAAGCTCATCCCGTGGCGACCCAGCCCGGCTTGCCGGCCGATGCCGGCGGCTCGCACGGCCAGCAGGTGCCGCTCAAGATGCTGGAGCGCGGCATCTCGCTGCTCATCGAGGGGGAGACCGGCAGCGGCAAGGAACATCTGGTGCGCGAACTGCACGGGCAGTCGAGCCGGCGGGCGCAACCGCTGGTGTGCGTCAACTGCGGCGCCCTGCCGGCGGAGCTGGTAGAGGCCGAGCTGTTCGGTTACATCGGAGGGGCCTTCAGCGGTGCTCGCAGCCAGGGCAGCCAGGGGTATCTGCGCGCCGCCCACGGCGGCATCCTGATGCTGGACGAGATCGGCGAGCTGCCGCTGCAGGCCCAGACCCGGTTGCTCAGAGTGCTGCAGGAGCGCGCCGTCACCCCGGTCGGCAGCCACAGACCTGAGGCGGTGGATTTCTGGCTGGTCAGCGCCAGCCATCGGGATCTGGCGGCCATGGTGGCGTCCGGCACCTTTCGTGAGGATCTCTACTACCGCATCTGCGGCTGGCGCCAGCAGCTGGCGCCGCTGCGCGACTGGCCGACCCGCGAGCGGCAGGCGCTGGTTCGGCGGCTGCTGGCCGAGATGGATCCTGCCCTGCACCTGACCGATGAGGCCGAGCGCCAACTGCTGGCCCACCCGCTGCCCGGCAACGTGCGCCAGCTCAAGCAGGCACTGGAAGTGGCCTGCGTGTTGGCGGAAGGGCAGGGCTGGATTGAGCCTGCCCACCTGCATCTGCCGATCGTGGCCGTGGCGCCGGCCGCTACCACGGCGGTGGCGGGCAGCACATTGCGCCAGCAGAACCGGCAACGGGTGCAGCAGACCCTGACGGAGTGCGATGGCAACGTGAGCGAGGCGGCGCGCCGCCTCGGCATCAGCCGTACCACCCTCTATCGGGCGCTGCGGGAGGCAGGCTGAGGTGTTTGTTACCCGAGCTTTTTCGTGGTTAAGATGGGCCCACAAGAGACCCTTTGATGATTCTTTTGCATGGCATGGAGTGCTTTATGACGCGTACCCGATTTGATTGGCAAGACCCCTTCTTTCTCGACAGCCAGCTCGGCGAAGAGGAGCGGCTCATCCGCGACGCCACCCGCGATTACTGTCAGGCGCGGCTGATGCCCCGTGTGCTGGAGGCCAACCGCCGCGAGCAGTTTGACCGCATCATCATGAACGAGCTGGGGGAGCTGGGGCTGCTCGGCGCCACCCTGCCGGAGCAGTACGGCTGCGCCGGGGTCAATCACGTGGCCTACGGCCTCATCGCCCGGGAGGTGGAGCGGGTCGACAGTGGCTATCGCTCGGCCATGAGCGTGCAGTCGTCCCTGGTGATGCACCCGATCCACGCCTATGGCGACGAGGCGCAGCGCCAGCGCTGGCTGCCGGGGCTGGCCCGGGGCGAACTGGTGGGCTGCTTCGGCCTCACCGAGCCGGACGCGGGCTCGGACCCTGGCTCCATGAAGAGCCGCGCCGAGCGGGTCGACGGCGGCTATTTGCTGACCGGCAACAAGATGTGGATCACCAACTCCCCCATCGCCGATCTGTTCGTGGTATGGGCCAAGCTGGATGGCGAGATCACCGGCTTCGTGCTGGAGAAGGGGATGGCCGGGCTCTCCGCCCCCAAGATCGAGGGCAAGTTCTCCCTGCGCGCCTCCGTCACCGGCGAGATAGTGATGGAGCGGGTCTTCGTGCCGGAAGCGAACCGGCTGGCGGGGGTGAGCGGCCTCAAGGGGCCGTTCGGCTGCCTCAACAAGGCGCGCTACGGCATCGCCTGGGGGGCGCTCGGCGCCGCCGAGTTCTGCTGGCACGCCGCCCGCCAGTACGGCCTGGATCGCCAGCAGTTCGGCCGCCCGCTGGCGGCCACCCAGCTGTTTCAGCTCAAGCTGGCCAACATGCAGACCGAGATTGCCCTCGGCCTGCAGGGCTGCCTGCAGGCCGGGCGCCTGATGGACGAGGGGCGCTGCCCGGTGGAGCTGGTGTCGCTCATCAAGCGCAACAGCTGCGGCAAGGCGCTGGAGATAGCCCGGGTCGCCCGCGACATGCACGGCGGCAACGGCATCAGCGACGAGTTTCACGTCATTCGTCACGTGATGAACCTGGAGGCGGTCAACACCTACGAGGGGACCCACGACATCCACGCCCTGATCCTGGGGCGGGCTCAGACCGACCTGCAGGCGTTTGAGTGATGGGGCCCCTTGCCGGCGTGCGCGTGCTGGATCTCAGCCGCGTGCTGGCCGGCCCCTGGGCCAGCCAGCTGCTTGCCGATCTCGGCGCCGACGTGGTCAAGGTGGAGGCCCCCGGGCGCGGTGACGACACCCGCCACTGGGGCCCGCCCGAGCTGGTGGCGGGGGAGGCGGCCTACTTTCATGCCGCCAACCGGGGCAAGCGCTCCATCGCCCTCGATCTGGCCCGCGATCGCGAAACCCTGCTGGCCCTGGTGGATCGGGCCGACGTGGTGATCGAGAACTTCAAGGTGGGGGGGCTGGCGCGCTACGGCCTGGATTACCCGAGCCTCAAGGCCCGCCGCCCGGCGCTCATCTACTGCTCCATCACCGGTTTCGGCCAGGACGGTCCCTGGGCCCAGCGACCCGGTTACGATCTGCTGATCCAGGGGCTGGGCGGCTTGATGAGCATCACCGGCCAGCCGGACGAAGCCCCCGGTGGCGGGCCGGTCAAGGTGGGGGTGGCGCTTGTCGACATCCTCACCGGCCTCTACGCCACCATCGGCATCCAGGCGGCCCTGCGCCACCGGGAGCAGACCGGAGAGGGGCAGCAGATCGATCTGGCCCTGCTCGACGTGTCGGTGGCGGTGCTGGCCAACCAGGCGATGAACTATCTCGCCACCGGTCAGGCGCCCGGGCGCCTTGGCAACGGCCACCCCAATATCGTCCCCTACGACGTCTATCCCACCCGGGATGGTCATCTGATCCTCGCGGTGGGCAACGACGGCCAGTTTGCCGCGCTGGCGGCCCTGCTGGGGGAACCCGGCTGGGCGACGGACCCGGATTTTGCCAGCAACAGCGCCCGGGTGCGTCAGCGCCATCGGCTCAATGCCCTGATTGCCGAGCGGCTGCTGGTGCGCAGCAGCGCCGAGTGGAGTGCCATGCTGGAGGCGGCTGGGGTGCCGGGCGGCCCCATCCTCACCCTGGATGCCCTGTTCGCCCTCGAGCAGGGGGCGGTGCGTGGCTGGGTGCAGCAGGTGCAGCGCGGTGAGCAGCCCTTGCCCACCCTGGCCAATCCGCTGCATCTGTCGGCCACCCCGGTGCGCTACGGGCGCGCCTCGCCGGCGCTGGACGGGGACCGGGATAGCGTGCTGCGCGACTGGCTCGGGCAGGGCTGACCCGGTTGCTTTAGGCGGGATGCTCCCCCCTTCTACCCTTTGTCCTCTCATCTGCCCCGGTGCTGGAGCCCGGGGCCATCCCCCGTTATGATGCGCCCCGTCCATTCATCTGTTGAGGAACTTCCCATGGCACAACACATTGGCGCCCTGGCCCTGCTGGTGGCCGATTACGACCAGGCCATCGCCTTCTTTACCCAGGGACTGGGGTTCGAGCTGCTGGAAGACACGCCCCTCGACGAGCCGGGCAAACCGGGCAAGCGCTGGGTGCGGGTTGCCCCCAAGGGGGCCCCGGGTTCCGCCCTGTTGCTGGCGCGGGCCGCCACCCCGGAGCAGCGGGCCGCCATCGGCCAGCAGGGGGGCGGTCGGGTCTTCCTGTTCCTCGAAACCGACGACTTCTGGGGCGATTACCAGCGCATGCAGGCGTACGGTGTCCACTTTTGTGAACAGCCGCGTAGCGAGGCTTACGGCACCGTGGTGGTGTTCGAGGACATCAGTGGCAACCGCTGGGATCTGCTGCAACTCGCTGCTGCCAACTGAATCTGAAAACGTTTATCATCCCGCCTGTCATAAAGTCATAAAAGTGTCACAGAAAGTTCTAATAATTGGCGCACCCATCTTCACAGAGGAGAGAGAAGGGATATGGCTAAGCGAATTCTGGTGGTCGAGGACGAAGCACCGATCCGCGAAATGCTCTGCTTCGTGCTCGAGCAGAAGGGATATGAAACAGTAGAAGCTGAAGATTTTGCCGACGGATTGGCGAAGGTGCGCGAACCCTACCCCGAACTCATCGTGCTGGACTGGATGATGCCGGGCGGCAGCGGCATCCAGTTCATCAAGCAGCTCAAGCAGGATGAGGTGACCCGCCAGATCCCGGTGGTGATGCTGACTGCCCGCGGCGAGGAAGAGGACAAGGTGCGCGGGCTGGAGGCGGGGGCCGATGATTACATCACCAAGCCGTTCTCGCCCAAGGAGCTCACTGCCCGTCTGCATGCGGTGATGCGTCGCGTCTCCCCCACCTCGGTGGACGAGGTGATCGAGGTGCAGGGGCTCAAGCTGGACCCCGTCTCCCACCGGGTCAGCGCCGAGGAGAAGGCGCTCGACATGGGGCCGACCGAATTCAAGCTGCTGCACTTCTTCATGACCCACCCGGAGCGGGTCTACAGCCGCGAGCAGCTGCTCAACAATGTCTGGGGTACCAATGTGTACGTCGAGGACAGAACCGTGGATGTGCACATCCGTCGCCTGCGCAAGGCCATTGAAGAGACGGGGCACGATCGCTTGATCCAGACGGTGCGCGGCGCAGGCTATCGCTTCTCAACCCGTCTGTAGAGGAAGTTATGTTGCAACCTTATGCCTGGCGGCGCCAGTTGTGGCGAATGGCGTTCTTCTATGCGCCCTTCGCCTTGGTCGGCTGGTTGACGAATACCCTCGCCCTCTGCCTGCTGGCGGCCACCGTGCTGCACCTGGGCTGGCACTATCGCTTCCAGAAGCGGCTGTCAGACTGGCTGTGGCACGATCGCAGCCTGGTGCCCCCCAACGGCAGCGGCAGCTGGGAGTACATCTTCAACGGCATCTACAAGTTGCAGCAGCGCCATCGGGCCCGCCGCCGCGAGCTGGCGGGCCTCATCCGCCGCTTTCGGGAAGGGGCGGAAGCTCTGCCCGATGCGGCCGTGGTGTTTCGCACCGACGGCAGCATCCTCTGGTGCAACCGGCTGGCCGAGCAGCTGCTTGGTTTTCGCTGGCCGGAAGATGCCGGTCAGCATATCGGCAACCTCATTCGCAATCCCGCCTTCAGCGCCTACCTCGGCAAGGGGCAGTATGACGAACCGTTCGAGATGACCTCGCCCATCAACGAGGAGAAGTTTCTCGAGTTTCGCATCATGCCCTACGCCGAGGATCAGGCCATGCTGGTGGTGCGGGACGTGACCCGGCTGCGCAGCCTGGAGAAGACCCGCAAGCACTTCGTCTCCAACGTCTCCCATGAGCTGCGCACGCCGCTGACTGTGCTCAAGGGCTATCTGGAGATGACCGAGGAGCCGCCGCCGCCCGCCATGTGGGCCAAGGCGCACAAGGTGATGATGGAGCAGACTATCCGTATGGACAACCTGGTCAATCAGCTGCTCACCCTGTCGCGCATCGAGGCGGCGCCGACCGTGGATCTCTCCCACCTGGTGGACATGCCCGCCATGCTGGGACTGCTGGAGCAGGAGGCGCGGGCGCTCTCCGGCGAGCGGGCCCACCAGATCGAGTTCATGGTGCAGCCCAATCTGTTGGTGCGTGGCGATCAGGATCAGCTGCGCAGCGCCGTCTCCAACCTGGTCTACAACGCCATCCACTACACCCCGGCGGGGCGCAAGATCACGGTGGAGTGGCGCAAGCAGGGGGCGATGGCACTGTTTGCGGTGCAGGACGAGGGGGAGGGGATCCCGCCCGAGCACCTGGCGCGGCTCACCGAGCGCTTCTATCGGGTCGACAAGGCCCGCTCCCGCCATACCGGCGGCTCGGGGCTCGGGCTTGCCATCGTCAAGCATGCCCTGAGTCACCACGACTGCCAGCTCGACATCGAGAGCCGGGTTGGCCTCGGCAGCCGCTTCAGCTTTCTCATCCCCGGCCGTATGGTGGTGGTGAAATAGTCTTTTCCGGCAAGGGGTTGGCATCAAAAGAGGGCGGTGATGGCGGCCCTTTTTTCATTTGTTAAACAAGCCCGCCATGTCATTAAAGTGTCACATTAAATCCATAAATTTGTCACTGCCAGGTCAGATACTGGCGCCGTCTTGAGAACGGACCTGTCGCCGGTTTGGCGCAGGGAGAGTACGAAACGCGACCGGCCGATCGCAGTGCTCGGGATGTGACCACTTTCGGCCTCAGATTGACGCTTGCCTTCTGCCACCACAGGACTGGGGGAAGAGGGCAGGAAATGACACTCAGCGCATCGTCCGGCGTGGCCGACGGTGAGCCAAGTTAACCCGTGTTTTGATGGACTGCGTTCTGCAACCTTGGAGAGATTGGATGAAACTCAACAAACTGGCTGGTGTAATCGGATTCACCGCAGCTACCCTGTTTTCCGTCAGCACCCTGGCT
Source organism: Aeromonas sp. QDB39 (assembly GCF_027707585.1). Lineage (NCBI taxonomy): Bacteria > Pseudomonadati > Pseudomonadota > Gammaproteobacteria > Aeromonadales > Aeromonadaceae > Aeromonas > Aeromonas sp. QDB39. The sequence goes on from NZ_JAPCIV010000041.1 coordinate 11,867, forward strand.
GCCGGTGTGGATAAAAACCTGCCGGATTACACTCCGACCAGCGGCATCTCGGGCAACCTGTCCTCTGTCGGCTCGGATACCCTGGCCAACATGATGACCCTGTGGGCCGAAGAATTTAAGCGCATGTACCCCAACGTCAACGTGCAGATCCAGGCCGCCGGTTCCTCCACCGCGCCGACCGCACTGACCGAAGGCGTTGCCCAGTTCGGCCCCATGAGCCGCGCCATGAAATCCGGCGAGGAAGAGGCATTCGAGAAGCGCTACGGTTACAAGCCGACCGCCATCCGCGTCGCGGTCGATGCCCTGGCGGTGTTCGTCAACAAGGACAACCCCATCAAGGGGCTGACCATGCCGCAACTGGATGCCATCTTCTCCAGCACCCTCAAGTGCGGCGAAGCCAAGGCGGCCACCAAGTGGGCTGATCTGGGTCTGGACGGCAACTGGTCCTCCAAGGATCTGCAACTGTTCGGTCGCAACTCGGTGTCCGGTACCTACGGTTACTTCAAGGAACACGCCCTGTGCAACGGTGACTTCAAGAGCGGCGTGAACGAGCAGCCGGGTTCTGCTTCCGTGGTGCAGTCCGTCTCCTCCTCCCTGAACGGTATCGGCTACTCCGGCATCGGTTACGTCACCTCTGGTGTGCGCGCCGTACCGCTCTCCAAGGATGGCAAGACCTTCATCGAGGCCAGCGCCGACAACGCCATCACCGGCAAGTACCCGCTGTCGCGCTTCCTGTACGTTTACGTGAACAAGCACCCGAACAAGCCGCTCTCTCCGATGGAGCAAGAGTTCCTGAAGATGGTGCTCTCCAAGGCGGGCCAGAACATCGTTGCCAAAGATGGCTACGTACCGGTACCGGCCAAGGTGGTCGAAGCCGACCTGAAGAAACTGGGCATCATGTAAGCCGGTTTCCTTTGCCAGACGGGCCCTGCGGGGCCCGTTTTGTTTTTTGGTCGTAGTCCGATTGCGGTATGTGACCGCTTTCGCCAGACCGGGTGATTTGTCGACTTGCACCGGACGCCCGCATTTCCGAAAATAGGGCATCTTTATGGTGAAGGACACCTCCATGACATCTCCCCTGTTCAAGCTTGGCCTGGCGGCACTCTGTTCCACCCTGCTCGCCAGCTGTGCCCAGTCTCCCACCGGCCGCAGCCAGATGCTGCTGTTCTCGCCCCAGCAGATGAGCAAGCTGGGGGCCGACTCCTTCGAAGAGATGAAGCAGCAGGAGAAGGTGAGCACGGATGCGAAGATGAACGCCTATGTCTCCTGCGTCGCCAAGGCGGTGACCGCCCAGGTGCCGAGCCAGTACGGCATCACCAGCTGGGAGGTGGTGGTGTTTGACTCCAAGCAGGTCAACGCCTTCGCCCTGCCCGGCGGCAAGATCGGGGTCTACAGCGGCCTGCTCAAGGTGGCCAAGAACCAGGATCAGCTCGCCACCGTCATCGGCCACGAGCTGACCCACGTGCTGGCCCAACACTCCAACGAACGGCTCTCCCGCAGCCAGCTGACCGGCCTTGGGCTGGCGGCGGCCGATATCGCCATGGGCAGCAGCGAATATCGCGGTGCCACCATGGCGGCGCTGGGACTCGGGGTGGAGGTCGGCGTCATGCTGCCCTATGGCCGCGAGCAGGAGAGCGAGGCGGACCGGCTGGGTCTGGATCTGATGGCCCGCGCCGGTTTCAATCCGGCCGAAGCGATTCCGCTGTGGCAGAACATGAGTGCGGCCGCGGGTGGCAATGCGCCGCCCCAGCTGCTCTCCACCCACCCCAGCAACGAGAACCGGATCGCCGAGCTGCAGGCCCAGCAGGCTGAAGCCGTGCCGCTCTACGAGCAGGCCCGCGCCTCCGGGCTGGTACCCCAATGCAAGGCATAAGCCTGCGCATGGCGCGGCCCGATGACGCCGCCGCCATGACGGTGATGCAGCGGGCCAGCTGGCTCGCCGCATACGGCGGCGTGCTCGGTGCCGACATGCTGGCCCAGCTGGCGGTGACCGAGCATCTGCAGATCTGGCAGCGCCGGCTGGCGGAGACAGGCCCCAGGCCCATGCTGCTGTGTCAGGACGAAGTGGTCATCGGCCTGCTCTACTGGCAGCCGGAGACGACGGGGGAGTACCCCACCGCCTGGATCCGCGCCTTCTACCTGCATCCCGACCACTGGCGCCAGGGCCACGGCAAGCGGCTGTGGCAGGCGGTGGCGATGCAGATGCGGCGCGCCGGCTGTGAAGGCGTCAGATTGTGGCTGCTCGATGGCAACCACATCGGCGAGGGGTTCTACCTGCGCCGCGGCTTCATGTTTGATGGTCAGGAGCGCACCCTGATGAGCCTCGGCCAGCCCTGCCTGCAGCGACAAATGTTTCGTTTGCTTTGATCTCTCTCCCGTTTTTCGCCTCCGGTCACTTTATTTTTTTTGCGAATTAATACAATGTCCCCCTCTGGACAGGCTGAGGTGAGGCGACTCATCGACAAGGGAGTGTGGCATGTATTACGGCTTTGATATTGGTGGCACCAAGATAGCGTTCGCTGTGTATGACGGCGCCTTGAATCTCTGTCACGAGGAGCGCATGAGCACTCCCGGCAATGATTACGAAGGGTTGCAGCAGCTGATCCGCGCGCGGGTCGAACAGGCTGATGCCCGTTTCGGCGCCCGTGGTGCGGTGGGCATCGGCTTTCCCGGCATTCTCAACCGGCACGACCACAGCATAGTGGCGGCCAATCTGCCCTCCATCAATGGTCGCCATCTGGGCGCCGATCTGGCCGAATTGCTGGAGCGCCCGGTCAAGGTGGACAACGATGCCAACTGCTTCCTCTGGTCCGAGGTACATCAGGGAGCGGCGGCGGGGGCCGACAGTGCCCTCGGCGTCACCATCGGCACCGGCATCGGTGGCGCCGTCTATCTGGCGGGCAAGCTGATCCAGGGCCGCAACTGGCTGGCGGGGGAGATAGGCCACTACCCGCTGCCGGCCACCATGCTGATGAAGTACCCCGACCTGCCTCGCCCCCGTTGCGGCTGCGGTCGTCTGGTCTGTTTTGAAACCTATGCCTCCGGCACCGGGCTGGAGCGGCTCTACCATCACTTCCACGGTCAGCGTGCCAGCGGCCATCAGATAGTGGGGCGCTTCGAGGCGCACGAACCCCATGCGGTGGCCACGGTCGACTGCTGGCTCGAAATCATGGCCGCCGGGCTGGCCACCGCCATCTCGGTGGTCGACCCCGACGTGGTGGTACTGGGGGGCGGCCTGAGCGGTCTGCCCGCGCTCTACGAACAGCTGCCGCTGCGCCTGCCTGGCCATCTGCTACCCGGGGTCGCCCTGCCCGAGATCCGCGAGGCCCGCTTCGGTGGCGCCGGCGGGGTGCGCGGGGCCGCCTTGCTCAATTTATGAGATCAGATCCGGGGTCTGATCTCCCCAATAAAGGAGTCCATCATGACCTCTCTTGAAATCTGTATCGACAATCTGGAATCCCTGTTTACCGCCCAGGAGGCTGGCGCGAATCGCATCGAGCTCTGCTCTGCGCTGGGGCTGGGCGGCCTGACTCCCTCCTATGGCTTCATGCAGCTGGCGGCGCGCCATGCCACCGTTCCCGTCTACGCCATGATCCGGCCCCGGGCCGGTGACTTCTGCTTTGGCGACGGGGAGTTCGAGATGATGCTGCAGGATATCGCGGCGGCCCGCGCCGCCGGTCTGCAGGGGGTAGTGGTCGGTCTGCTGGACGAGCAGGGACGGGTGCCTGCCGCCAAGCTCACCCAGCTGGTGGAGGCGGCAGGGCCTCTTGGCGTTACCTTCCACCGCGCCATCGACCTCTCCTCCGACTGGCGCCTCGACTTGGAGACCATAGTCGCCGCCGGCTGCGAGCGCATTCTGAGCTCTGGCCACGCGCCGACCGCGCTGGCGGGGCTGGAGACCCTGCAGGCGATGCAGCAGGCGCTGGCGGGGCGGGCCAGCCTGATGCCGGGCGCCGGGGTCAATGCCGACAACGTGCGCACCATAGTGGAGTTCACCGGGGTGAACGAGGTGCACATGTCCGGCATGGGCTGGCGCGGCGGCATGGTGCCCCATGGCGTCAACATGGGCACCTCGGACGATGGCCGGGTCAATATCACCGACGGCGCCAAAGTTGCAGCGGTACGGGCTCTGCTGGACAGGGCCTGATACGGGCCGCGCGGCGACATGGTGTCTCGTCATGGGGCGTCAACATGGGCACCTCGGACGACGGCCGGGTCAATATTACCGACGGCGCCAAAGTTGCAGCGATGCGGGCTCTGCTGGACAGGGCCTGATACGGCTTGAATGTGAGCTGGGGTGATGGTGCTCTGTTTTCCCTCCCTTCTCCCCTTGTGGGAGAAGGGGTGGGGATGAGGGGGCTGATGTGAGACACCTCCCACCTAGTGGCAAAACCGGGGACGGGCCGGCAGCACCTGGCGCAAAAGTCTGATATTATCCCGTCTCTTTTACCCTCAGGACCCGGAGCAACTTCTCAATGTCCCAATACGACTCTATCGAACAGAAGGCCAGCTATGGCATCGGCCGCAACATGGGTGATCAACTGGCGCAGCAAGCCTTCGCCGGTCTGGATATCCCGGCCCTGCAGCAAGGTCTGGCAGATGCCCTGAATGGTCTGGAGTTCGCGGTCAGCCGTGACGATATCAACGATGCCTTCCAGGTCATCACCGCCCGCATGCAGGAAGAGCAGGAAGCCGTCGCCAAGGCTGCCGCCGCCGAAGGCGAAGCCTTCCTGGCCGACAACGCCAAGCGCGCCGAAGTGAAGACCACCGAGTCAGGTCTGCAGTACGAAGTGCTGGTGGAAGGCAACGGTGCCGTACCGGTAGCCGGTCAGTCCGTCCGCGTGCACTACCACGGTACTTTCACCCACGGTGGCGTGTTCGACAGCTCCGTCGCCCGCGGCCAGCCGGCTGAATTCCCGGTCACTGGCGTGATCGCCGGCTGGGTAGAAGCGCTGCAACTGATGCCGGTTGGCTCCAAGTGGAAGCTCTACATTCCGCAGGATCTGGCCTACGGCGCACGCGGTGCAGGTTCCATCCCGCCGTACTCCGCCCTGGTATTCGAAGTGGAGCTGCTGGACATCCTGTGATCCGGCTGGCTTGATTGATACAGACGGCGACCCTCGGGTCGCCGTCTGTTTTTTTGCGCCGCGCGCGGCGGGGCATGGGCAGCGCCTGCGCTTTTGGATATAGTCATGGCTCCTGCTGGGAGAGCGCCCATGGCTGCCATCATTGAAGTCGTCGATCTCGTGAAGCACTTCCCCGGCGTCAAGGCGGTGGACGGGCTCAGCTTTGCCATTCCCGCTGGCAGCTGTTTCGGCCTGCTCGGCCCGAACGGGGCGGGCAAGACCACCACCATCGAACTGCTGGAGGGGATCCTCACCCCGGACAGCGGCCAGATCCTGTTCCACGGTGCCCCGCGCGGCCCCGATTACCGCTCTCGCATCGGCATCCAGTTTCAGCACACGGCGCTGCAGGATTTCCTGACGGTGCGCGATACCCTGAGGCTGTTCGCCAGCCTCTACCCGGCCCCCTTGCCCCAGGCCCAGCTCATCGAGCTGTGTGCGCTGGGAGAATTTATCGATCGGGACAGCCGCAAGCTCTCCGGCGGTCAGCGGCAACGGCTGCTGCTGGCGCTGGCGCTGCTTGGCGACCCCGAGCTGCTGTTTCTGGACGAGCCCACCACGGGTCTCGATCCCCAGGCCCGTCACCACTTCTGGCAGCGCATCGAGGCGATCAAGGCGCAGGGCAAGACGGTGGTGCTTACGACCCATTACATGGACGAGGCCCAGCAGCTGTGCGATCAGATTGCCATCGTCGATCACGGCCATCTGCTCAGCCTGGATACCCCGGTCGCCCTGCTGGCCCAGCATTTTGACGGTGTGCTGGTGCGCCTTGCGGCTCACCCGGCCCTCGCCAGTCTCGGCTATTCCCTGCGCCCGCTGGGCGAGCAGGTGGAGCTGAGCTGTCCTGACGTGGCGGACTTGCTGCCACGGCTGCTGAGCCTGGGCGTGCCGCTGACCGGCATGCAGGTGCGATCCCCCAATCTGGAGGATCTCTTCCTCCACCTGACCGGCCATAGCCTGCGGAGCGGCGCATGAAGGCGGCCCCGTGGTACCCCGCAGCGGTATCTGCCTGCATGTCGCCCCAGCCTGCCAGCCCAAGGAGCACCAGATGACCGGATCCCTCAAGCGCATCGGGGCACTCTTCTATGCCCGCAACCTAGAGTTTGTGCGGGATCGGGCGGCGCTTGTCTGGAACCTGGCCTTTCCGCTGCTGCTGGTGCTGGGGTTCACCCTCATCTTCTCCGGCCCACCCAAGCCGCTGGTGCAGATGGGCGTGGTGGGGGAGCTGCCCGCAGCCTATGCCCCGCTGCGCGCCGTGCCGCTGCTCAAGCTCATCCCCTATGACGAGGAGGAGAAGGGCCGGCTCAAGGTGCGCCACCATCAGCTGGATCTGCTGCTCTCGCCCGGCACGGGCCGTTACTGGATCAACCCGGACGCCCCCCAGGGAGCCATGGCCGAGTACCTGCTGCGCCAGGCCGTGCCGGCGCAGCTCACGCGAGAGACCCTGAGCGGGCGCGCCATTCGCTACGGTGACTGGCTGCTGCCCGGGGTGATCGGCATGAACCTGATGTTCTCCGGCCTGTTCGGGGTGGGCTTCGTCATCGTCCGCTACCGCAAGAACGGGGTGCTCAAGCGGCTGCGGGCCACCCCACTCTCGGCCGCCGAGTTTCTCTGCGCCCAGCTGCTGTCGCGCATCCTGATCACCCTGGTGGTGAGCCTGCTGGTATTTCTGGTGGCTTACTTCTTGCTCGGGGTACCGCTGCTGGGCTCGGGCTGGCTGCTGCTGTTGATCGCCCTGCTGGGCGGGGCGTCCATGGCGTCCCTCGGTCTGCTGGTGGCGGCCCGCATCCAGAACGAGGAGCTGGCGAGCGGGCTGCTCAACGTCATCAGCATGCCGATGATGTTTCTCTCCGGCGTCTGGTTCTCGCTGGAAGGGGCCCCCGCCTGGCTGCAGCAGTTGGCGGCCTGGCTGCCGCTCAGCCAGATCATCGCGGCGGCCCGCGCCGTCATGCTGGAAGGGGCAGGCTGGGCCGAGGTGGCGGCGCCACTGGGCTGGGTCCTGCTGTTTACGCTCTGCTGCATTACCCTGGGCAGCGCCCTGTTCAAATGGAGTCACCGATGAAGTCACTACCGCTGGTTGGCGGGGCCCTGCTGGCCCTGCTGTTGAGTCTGCCGGCCAGTGCCGGCGCCATGCGCTGCAAGAATGCGCTGATCACCGAAGGAGACAGTACCGCCGAGATGCTGCTCAAGTGCGGCGAACCCATGCTGCGCGAGGAGCTGACCCGCAACGAGGAGAATCAGTTCGGCAACCTGATGCAGGTGAAGTATGGGGAGCGCTGGACCTACAACTTCGGCAAGAACGAGTTCATGCGCTTCGTCACCGTGCGCAACGGGGTGATCACCGACATCGAAAACGGCCCGCGCGGCGAGTAGCCGGCGGGCAAAGACGTGCATGGACGCAGACTACAAAACAGAAAGGACTATGGAAGTTACCCCAACAGCAGGGTGGTGTGACGCAGGCCGCGAACCTCCAGATTGATCTGCCGGGCCAGACTCAGGGTCTGACGGCAGGTCAGGCTCTCCAGATTGATCTCGCCGCCGCTGAACTCGAACCGCCCGTGGGCCTCCACCATGAAGCTACCGTGATGGAAGCTCTTGATGTAGTGGGCAATCTGGCGGGGAGACAAGTTCTTGAACACCTTCATCACAAAACACCTGTTGCGTGGACAGGGCACACTATGGCGTTGCCAGGTGACACGGATGTGACAGTTTGTGGAGGTTTGTATGAATCCGGTTTTTCTTCTGCCCGCATTGGTCATCCATCTGGGGCGGGAGTGAAAAAAGGCTGCCATGACAAGCCGTTGCCCCGATATACTGCGGGCAGTTTAACGCCATGAACAAGAAGGGTCTGCGTGTGGAATGGGTGGATGTGGTGGATGGAAACAATCAGGTGGTCGGGGTTGCCGAGCGTGCCAAGGTACGGCGGGAGAACCTCTGCCACCGCGCCAGCTATATCCTGGTGCTCGACGAGGCTGACCGCATCCTGGTGCAGCGCCGCACCCTCAGCAAGGACTTCTGCCCCGGCATGCTGGATGCCTGCGCCGGTGGCGTGGTCACCACGGGCGAGCTGATGGAGCCCTCCGCCCGCCGCGAGCTGGCCGAGGAGCTGGGGATCCGCGATGTGCCGCTGCAGGCATTCGGTGACTTCTATGCCGAAGGGGAGGGGTATCGGGTGTGGGGCGGTCTCTTCAGTTGCCGCTATCAGGGGCCGTTGCAACTGCAGGCCGAAGAGGTGAGCGAGGTGTGCTGGATGAGCCAGGCGGAGATCGCCGCGCGGGCCGCCGAATTTACCCCCGACTCCCTGCTCGCCATCGCCACCTGGCAGGCGCGGCGCTGACGCGTACCCTGCATGCAAAACGGGCAGCCACTGGCTGCCCGTTTTGTTTCGTGGCGGGGGGGTTAGATCAGCCTGAGTCGGCGGTTGGTGCGCCCGCACGGACTGGCACCGGCGAGCCAATGGCCCTGCCACTCGGTGACCAGACGCAGCAGCGGGTATTCCAGATCGAGCCGGGTCACCACCAGCTGGCCGACGCCATCGCCGATGACCGGCTCGCCGCTGGCCAGATCGATGATCTCGATGAGGCAGCTTTCGTTGACGATGAAGCCTTGGCCAGGCTGGCTCTCATAGGCGATTACCCCCGCATCCTGCAGCAGCAGGCAGTTGAGCGCCCGGATACCGTGCACCGCCTGCAACGGCCGGGTATCGGGGTGGGAGGATTCGCACAGCAGGGCGCAGCGCAGGCTGTCGCTCGGTACGTCGGCTCGCTCTGCCGCCTCCAGCAGATCCAGCAGCACCGCCAGCGGCCCGACGAACCCGGTCGGCTCATAGCGCTGCAGCGCCTCCAGCTGGCGCCCGGTATCGTGGGGGCCACAGGGCACCACGGGTGCACCCAGCTGGCGGGCGCCGTTGTCGAAGATGAAGGCGGTGGGGCTGATGTGGTAGTCGTGGCCGTTGAGCAATACCTCCCCGGCCTTGAAACCGGCAGCGAACAGGGCGCGTGCCGCCCCCCACCAGTCGGCGCCGGCGTACTCGGGAATGGCCAGCTGGCCCGGACAGGCGAAGACCCGCAGCGCCTGGCTGGCGGGGCGGCCGGTGAGGCCGGCAAAGGGCGGGTGAGCCTGCTGGGCGGCGAACAGTTCGCTGGCGTTGAGCAGGGGCAGGCTGGTCAGCTCGCCCAGATCCTGCAGGCGACGCTGGCGGTAGGCACTGGAATAACCGGCGCAATACTGGCCGACATGGGTAAGCAGGTGATTGAGTTGATCCAGTTGTTGCTGCTCTCGCAAGGCGGAGGGGCGAATTTCCAGTCCATCGTAATAGTGCTGCATGAGGCCTCCTTGGTCGGCTGATCCTGCTCAAGGTTAGTCCAAAAGGCGGACGGGATCGGGGTCTGTGTCACATGACGGGAGTGGGGTAGACTGGAGCCCCTGCCATCCAGTTGAGGACGAGAGATCATGATAGCGATTGGCCAAGCCCTGCCCGCGGGCGAATTCACCTTCATCACCGCCGAGGGCAAGCAGCAGCGGGATAGCCAAAGCCTGTTTGTCGGCAAGCGGGTGGTGCTGTTTGCGGTGCCCGGTGCCTTTACCCCCACCTGTTCCAACGCCCACCTGCCCGGCTATGTGGTGCTGGCGGACAAGTTCAAGGATAAGGGGGTCGATGCCATCTGCTGTCTGTCGGTCAACGACGCCTTCGTGATGAAGGCGTGGCAGGATGCCCAGAACGCCGAGGCCATCACCATGCTGGCCGACGGCGACGGCAGCTGGACCCGGGCACTGGGTCTGGCCAAGGAGACCGGGGCCTTTGGTGGCGTGCGTGCCCAGCGTTTTGCCCTCATCGCCAACGATGGCGTGGTCGAGCAGCTGTTCGTGGAGGCCCCCGGCAAGTTCGAGGTGTCGGATGCCCAGAGCCTGCTGGCGGCGCTGTAAAATATCAATCGTCGTTTGATTTTTCCTTGAAATGGAAAGTCGGCCCGCTACACTGGGCCCACTTCTGCAAAGAGCCGGGCCATCGCCTGGCTCTTGCGTTTGCTGGCGATGGAATGGAGATGTTATGACCCTGGCTTTTGTTGCCCTGATTGCCGGACTGGCGCTGCTGGTCTGGAGTGCGGACAAGTTTGTCGATGGCGCCGCCGCCACCGCCCGTTATGCCGGCATGCCGCCGCTGCTGATCGGCATGGTGATCATCGGCTTTGGCACCTCGGCCCCCGAGATGGTGGTCTCCGCGCTGGCGGCCTCCCAGGGCAACCCCGGCCTTGCGCTCGGCAACGCCTATGGCTCCAACATCACCAATATCGCCCTGATCCTGGGGTTGACCGCCCTGATCAGCCCCATCGCGGTGGCCTCTCAGGTGGTGCGCAAGGAGATCCCCATCCTGCTCGGCATCACCCTGCTCTCCGGCGCCCTGCTGCTGGATGGTCATCTGGACCGTACGGACGCCGTCATCCTCGGCGTGGTGTTCGTCGGCCTGATGGGCTGGTCGATCCGGGCCGGCATGCGCGGCAAGGGGGATGCGCTGGATGCGGAAACCGAGGAGAGCATCGACAGCGAGGGGATGTCTCTCAAGGCGGCCATCGGCTGGCTCATCGTGGGGCTGGTGCTGCTGATTGCGGCCTCCCGCCTGCTGGTATGGGGGGCGGTGACCATCGCCCAGGCGCTCGGCATCAGCGATCTGGTGATTGGCCTCACCATCGTCGCCGTCGGCACCTCGCTGCCGGAGCTCGCCTCTTCGCTTATCGCCATTCGCAAGAACGAGCACGATCTGGCCCTTGGCAACGTGCTCGGCTCCAACCTGTTCAACACCCTGGCGGTGGTGGGGATCGCGGCGGGGATCCACCCGCTCGACGTGGCACCGGAAGTGCTCTCTCGCGATTGGAGCGTGATGATGGGGCTGACTCTGTTGCTGCTGGTGATGTGCCTGGGCCGCAAGGGGCAGGGGCGGATCAACCGGCTGGAGGGGGGCCTGCTGCTCGCCTGCTTCGTCGGCTACACCGGCTGGTTGCTGGCCAGCCAGTTCATCTAGCCGTTTGAGCTGGATGAAACGAAAGAGGGGAAGCCATGGCTTCCCCTCTTTGCATTCGGCCTGTTGTCAGGCGACTGCCACCAGCTTCTGTCCCTTCTGGCTGCTGTCCAGAATCAGGATGCTCGCCTTGGGGAAGAAGTTGAAGGTGGAGGCCGAGGCCCAGGTGTAGGCCCCCATCACCCGGCCCACCACCAGCTCGCCGATGGCCAGATCCGGCAGCATGATGCCGTCACGGATCACGTCCACGCTGTCGCAGGTGGGGCCGGAGAGCACCGAGTTGTGCAGCTCGCCGCGAGCCAGCGGAGTGCTCACCGGGTAGGTGACGTGATCGTAGAGCTGGCCGTTGTAGCTGCCGTAGAGGCCGTCATCCAGGTAGTACCAGATCTTGTCGCCGCGATGGGCCTTGCCCATCACGCTGGAAACCGAGGTCATGGCCGGCGCGCTGATGAAACGGCCCGGCTCGGCAATCTTCTGTACCGTGGCCGGCAGCTTGGCCAGCGCCTCGCGGATCGGCGCGCAGAAGCCGTCGATGTCGAACTCGCCGCCCTCATAATCCACCGGGAAGCCACCGCCGATATCCAGTACCCAGGGCTTGAGACCGAGTTCCCAGGCCTGCTCCATGATCTCGCGGCAGGCATCGATGGCCTGCACGTGGCGACGGGCGTGGGGCACCTGGGAGCCGACGTGGAACGACAGCCCCATCACCTTGATCCCCTTGGCGTGGGCCAGCTGCAGCAGCGGCAGCGCCTGCTCCGGGGTGCAGCCGAACTTCTTGGAAAGGTCGACCTTGGTCTCGGGGTTGGGGAAGCTGACTCGCAGCAGCAGTTTCACTTCGTCCTTGTAGGGAATGAACTTCTCCAGCTCCAGCGGGTTGTCATAGACAAACACGGTGCAGCCGTACTCCAGCGCATAGCGGATATCGCTGTCGCGCTTGATGGGATGGGTATGAATGCAGCGTCCCGGGCGGACACCCTGACTGCGCACCAGATCCACTTCGCCATTGGTGGCCAGGTCGAAACAGGCCCCCTCTTCCTTCAAGACAGAGACCACTGCCTCGTGGGGCAGGGGCTTGAGTGCATAGTGCAATCGTACATCGGGCAGGGCGGCCGCCAGGGCCCGATACTGTTTGCGGACGGCTGCCTTGTCGAGCAGCAGCAGGGGGGAGCCGAACTGTTCAACCAGCTGACGGTAATCTTGTGCTACCAGGGTCTCGTTCATTCTCTTTTGGTCATCCTTAGGGGGCGTGATATGCCCAAGCCATATGGGGTTGAACCGGCGACGGCCGGCTCAGGCGAGCGGTCCGGAGGGACCAACCAGACACATTGCATAACTCCATTGCAAAGTGCTTAGTTATGCGCGGGATTATCGGCTTATTGCGTTTGTGTGCAACCCTTTTGATTGGATATGTCGGCAAGTTTTTCTGGTCGAGACGAAATATCATCTTGATATGGTGGCCGTATCGGCTAGTGAAGCGGGGCCATCTGTGGCAAGTGGGAATAACTTATTGATAGTTAACGAACAAATAACAGATGGTTCGGTGCGAAAAAAAACGGCGGCCGGGGTGGCCGAGTGGGAGACAGCTCACACTTTTTGGATTACCATGCCCGCTTCCTAATCCAAACTAGTTCGGATGAAGGTAGCAGGAGAGCGATGGGCGACCATCCACCGAAGAAGTGAATCTTTCAGGTACCGGGCAACCGGTGTGGACTGCTACTGGACGATACTCTGGAGAGACCCGTTGAATCGGGCGCCGAAGGAGCAAGGCACCGTGATTGCATCGCAATCTGGCGCCGGAAACTCTCAGGCAAAAGGACAGAGGGGATGGGATGGTTGTACCTGAGCTTGGAACTGTTCACGATCGGTAACGAGAGGTCGTCAGCAAGGCAAAGAGCAGCGCAGGAACCGGAGCGTATAGACATACGTGAGGATTCCGAGTCGCGCATGAGCCTTGATCACGGCCTCGCAGTAAGAGTGTGAACACGTTCTTGGCCTGCATCCGATCGCCTTTGGGGATCGCGACACCTATGGGAAGATCATCCTTCTCCTCCTTAATTTTTGTTTCTTAAGGAGGATGCATGTCATCAATTCAATCGGCGCTCGCCGCCATCGATAGCTTTATCTGGGGTCCACCCCTGCTGATCCTGCTGGTCGGGACCGGTATCTACCTTACCCTGCGTCTGGGTCTGCTTCAGGTGGTGCGCTTGCCGCTTGCCCTGCGGCTGGTCTTTGGCCGCGACCAGGGTCAGGGCAAGCAGGGGGATGTCTCCAGCTTCGGCGCGCTCTGCACCGCTCTCTCCGCCACCATCGGTACCGGCAACATCGTCGGGGTGGCCACCGCCATCAAGCTGGGGGGCCCTGGCGCCCTGTTCTGGATGTGGATGGCAGCCCTGTTCGGCATGGCCACCAAGTACGCCGAGTGCCTGCTGGCGGTCAAATATCGTCAGCAGGATGCCAACGGTCAGATGGCGGGCGGCCCCATGTACTATCTGGAGAAGGGGCTCGGCTCCAGGCCGCTGGCCAAGATGTTCGCCCTGTTCGGCATCGGCGTCGCCTTTTTCGGCATCGGCACCTTCCCGCAGGTGAACGCCATCAGTGACGCCATGAGCCTCTCCTTTTCGGTACCCCGTGAAGTGACCGCCGTAGTGCTGACCTTGATCGTGGCGCTGGTGACCCTGGGGGGCATCCAGTCCATCTCCAGCGTGTCGAGCAAGGTGGTGCCCTTCATGGCCATCTTCTACATCGTTGCTTGCCTCGGTGTACTGGTGAACAATGCCGCCGCCCTGCCGGAGGCGATCGCCCTGGTGATCGGGAGTGCCTTCACCGGCCATGCGGCCACTGGCGGCTTCGTCGGCGCCGGCATCATGCTGGCGATCCAGTCCGGGGTGGCGCGCGGGGTCTTCTCCAACGAGTCGGGACTGGGTTCAGCCCCCATTGCGGCTGCGGCAGCCAAGACAGATTCGTGCGTGGAGCAGGGGCTGGTCTCCATGACCGGCACCTTCATCGACACCATCATCATCTGCACCATGACCGGCCTGACTCTGGTGGTGACCGGGGTGTGGAGCGGCGATGTGAGCGGCGCGGCCATGACCAGTCTGGCCTTTGCCCAGGGGCTCGATGCCCATGTCGGCCAGTATCTGGTGAGCATCGGCCTGTTGTTCTTCGCCTTTACCACCATCCTTGGCTGGAACTACTACGGCGAGCGCTGCACCGAGTACCTGTTCGGGGTGAAGGCGATCAAACCCTACCGCCTCATCTATCTGGTGCTGGTGGCGAGCGGTGCCTTCCTCCATCTGGACCTGATCTGGCTGTTGGCCGACATCGTCAACGGCCTGATGGCGGTGCCCAACCTCATCGGCCTCATCGGCCTGCGCCACGTGGTGATCGCCGAGACCCGCGCTTACTTCAGCCGGGACCGGGATACGGAGTCCGAGCCCGAGCCGCAGACGGCCTGACGCCGCGACCACCCATCCAAACGAAAAGCCACGACCCGGGTCGTGGCTTTTTTTATGGGCGTTTTTGATGAGGGGCAGGTTGTGGTGCCCGGCAGCAGGGCGTTGGGCTCACTCCTGGGTCAGCAGCGCGGTGAGTCGGGTTCGCACCCTCTCCACCAGCTCGTCCTCGCTCTCTTGCCAAGCGATGGCTTGCGCGATGGTGGTGGAGGTGCTGGGGAGAAAGCGCAGCTCGCCGCCCGCCAGCTCGTAGAAGCGGCTCGCCATCCGGGTGCCTTCGTCCACGTTGCCGGCCACCAGCAGCATGGCCTGGGCCAGTACGGCACCACTGTGATCCTGGCCCGGTGCCAGCCAGCGCTGGGCAGTGCCGGTCACCTTGCGACCCCCGATCACCAGATTGTACTGGCCATCGCAAAACGAGCCGGGCACGAAGTCATAGCTGCCCTCAAGACCATATTCCCCCAGCAGGGCGAGCAGCGGCGCCCCCAGCAGCCGGTAGTAGTGAGCCAGATCCGTGGTGGTGCGAGGCAGCATGAGCGACAGATTGAGGATGCCGGCGCCGTGGGGCACGGCGGTGCCGCCGCTGTCGCGCACATGCACGGGCCAGCCCTCGGCGGCCAGCTGCTCGCAGGCGGCCTGGTAGCGGGGCAAACGGGTGTCCTTGCGGGTGACGATGAGGCATTGGGGAGCCTGCCAGAGGTGGGCGCGGGGCTGGCGGTCATGGGCGCATTCTCGCAGCCAGCGCTGCTCCTCGGCCAGGATCTGATCCGGGGTGTGGCTGCTGGGCAGGGGGGGAAGCAGGGTATAGGGCATGAAAGGCATCCTGAGCAGAGGCTGCCCAGCACACTACCCGTGGCAGCGAAGGAGGTAAAGCCCCGCATGGCGGGGCTTTGGTGCAAGGATGGCGGTGTGTCAGGCCTGTGCGGCGGCGCGTTTGGGCAGCAGCAGGTTCATGATGATGGCGGTGAGGCCGCCGGTGGCGACGCCGTAGGAGAGCACGCTCTTGGCCAGATCCGGCAGGTGCTGCAGCACTTCCGGCACCTGTGCCACCCCGAGGCCCATGGCTAGCGATACCGCCAGGATCATCAGGGCGCGGCGATCGAGCTCCTCGCGGGAGATGATGCGCACGCCGGCGGCGGCGATGGTGCCGAACATGACGATGGTGGCGCCCCCCAACACGGGCTCGGGGATCTGCTGCACCAGGCTGGCCACCGCCGGGAACAGGCCGAGCAGCGCGAGCATGGCGGCGATGAAGAGACCGACGTGACGGCTGGCCACCCCGGTCAGTTGGATGACGCCGTTGTTCTGGGCGAAGGTGGACATGGGGAAGGTGGAGAACACCGCCGCCAGCATGGAGTTGGCGCCATCGGCCAGCACGCCGCCCTTGATCCGCGCCATGTAGACCGGTCCTTCCAGCGGCTCGCCGGAGATGTCGGAGGTGGCGGTCATGTCGCCGATGGCCTCGAGCGCCGTCACCACGAAGATAATGGCGAGCGGCACGAACAGCTGCCAGTCAAAGCCGAGGCCGTAGTGGAGCGGGATCGGCACCATCAGCAGCGGGCCGTCGAAGGTGGGGACGTTGACCTTGCCCAGCAGCAGCGCCACCGCATAGCCCACCAGCATGGCGATCATGATGGCGGAGAGGCGCAGCCAGGGATTGCGGCTGCGCTGCAGCAGCACGATGAGACCGAGCACCAGCAGGGAGAGGAAGAGGTTGGTGTGGCTGGCGAAGCTGCCATCCGCCAGGGCGCCGTAGCCGCCCCCCATGCTGATGAGGCCCACCTTGATGAGGGTCAGGCCGATGAGCAGCACCACGATGCCGGTGACCAGCGGGGTGATGATCCGTTTGACCAGGTGCAGGAAGCGGCTCATCACCACGATGGTCAGGGCTGCTGCCAGCATGGTGCCGAACAGGGTGCCCAGCAGATCCTCGGTGGGCATGGCCGCCTGCTTGAGGGCGAGGCCGGAGGCGATGATGGGGCCGAGGAAGTTGAAGCTGGTGCCCTGTACCGAGAGCAGGCCGGAACCGAGGGGGCCGAAGCGGCGGGTCTGGATGAAGGAGGCGATGCCGGACATGACCAGCGACATGGAGACGATATAGCGGGTGTCGGCGGCAGGGAGGCCGAGGGCGTTGGCAATGATGAGAGGGGGAGTGATGATGGCGACAAACATGGCGAGCATATGCTGCAGGGCGGCGAACAGGGTCTGGGGCAGGGGCGGGACATCCTCTATGCCGTAGACCAGTTCGCTGTGGGCTCGCCTGGGTGGATGGGCCTCTCGGGTTGCGCGTACGGCGGCAGCCTGTTCCATAAATACCTCGAATGTGTGGGGGAGGGGGCAGAAAATTGGGCGCTATTTTAGTGATTGAGAACGGGCTGACCAGCGCTAATTCGGGTTGCAACGGGTTTATTTTTTGATGAGTTGAAACGTTTGCGCGTGGCGATTATGATCCGCCGGTTTGTGTGGCGGCGCTCGCTCGGAAATGGGACCGGTTGCATAGGATTTTGCCGCCGCACGGCGTAGAATGAGCCCTCTGTTGCGATTTGGAGGCTCTGGATGCTGAAGCTGTCGGAGTTCTGGAGTGCCCGTGCCCACTCCGAAGATTTTACCCTGACCCGCATGGGCTTTATGACGGTGCGTCTTCGGCTGCTCACCTGTCTGTTGATGGTGGGCCTGCCCGCCTGGGCGGTGGTGGACTGGCTGACCTTGCCCTCCGCCCAGTTCGATGAACTGCTTCAGGCCCGGATCTTCTGTCTGCTCGCCCTCTCCCCGCTCATCCCCTTCTCCTACCTCATCCATTTCAGACGCGAACGCATGAAGCTGGCGCTCGGCTACCTGATGGCGGTGATGATGCTCTTCTCCCTCATCTGCCTGCACAGCTTCGGCGCGGATCAGGAGCTGCAGGCGGGCTACATGGCGTTCCCCTACTTGCTCATCAGCCTGTTCGCCATCTTCCCCATTCCGCTCTCCCTCGGCCTGCAGCTGGCGGGGGGCATTCTGGTCACCATGCTGGCCGGCAACTGGCTGCTGGTGGGGCAGCCGCTCTGGAGCGTGCAGACCCTCAACCAGATCTGGCTGCTGGGGCTGTTTGCCCTGGCCAGCAGCTGGGTGCAGTGCGGCCAGCTCAACATGCTGCTGCAGCTCTACCGGGAGTCCACCACCGACGAGCTGACCGGCATGATGAACCGCCGCCTGCTGATGAAACAGCTGGAGAAGGCGAGGATGAGCATGATCCGCAAGCAGGCGCCGTTCGCGGTGCTGCTGCTGGATCTGGACCGCTTCAAGCGCATTAACGACACCTTCGGCCATCTGGCGGGGGATGCGGTGCTCAAGGAGGTAGCGGCGACCCTGGCGGAGCAGCTGGAGCCCGGCATGGTGCTGGGCCGCTACGGCGGCGAGGAGTTTGCCATCCTGCTGCCCAACTGCGCCGAGCTGGCCCAGGCCAAGCGGGTGGCCGAACGGCTGCGGGTGGCGGTGGAAGCGCGGCTGGTGAAGAGCCCCACCTCCGACGAACTGCTGGAGGTGACGGTGAGTATCGGCCTGACCCTGGCCCTGCGCGGCGAGGGGGTGGAGGATCTGCTCAACCGGGCCGACGAGTGCCTCTACATGGCCAAGATGGCCGGGCGCAACTGCGTGGTGGGGGAGCTGGGTGGCAAGCAGGCTCTGCCTGCCGTCATACAGACAGATGCCGCCTGAGGGCGGCATCTTGCTTGAGCGGGGTTGAGCGGGCTCAGCCCAGTTGGTACTTGCCGGAGAGCTGCTGGGCCAGCAGCTTGAACATGTTGAACACCGCCATGGTCTTGCCGGTCGGGGTGCCATCTTCGGCCAGGAAGAACTCCCCCTTGAACACCAGGATCTCCCCCTTCTGCTCCACCGAATCGGCACGCATGCCGTGGATGAAGTCTTCGTGTTCCTTGATGATCTTGTTGGCTATCTCCAGCAGGGCAGTCTCGGTGATCAGCTCTTTTTGTGGTTGCATGCTCGTCTCCTTAAACGACTACTGGGCAGGGGCATAATGTCGCTGCACGCGGTGCGCCCTGCCTCTGATTGAAGAGGGGGCCAGCATACTGCAAACGGGGATTTTCTGTCATTGATATGACCCCGCATTTTCCTGCTTTGCTCTCTTCCCTTATCCCAGCACCAGATTTCTGAGCCAGCGGCGCTGGCGAATACGGCGCTGCACCAGCAACACCTTGCTGAGCTCTTCCAGCAACACCACCGCCACCACCCAGGAGAGGGGCCAGCCGAGCAGGTTGACGGCGCCCCAGGCGAGCGGCAGGCCGATGCACCACATGCCGACGATGTCGATGAAGATGCTGTAATTCACATCCCCGCCCGAGCGCAGCACCCCTATGATGCCCACCATGTTGAACACCTTGAGCAGCATGCCCAGACACATGATGGCGAGCACCTGGCCGGCCTCCGTCATCAGCTCGCCCGGCAGGTTGCCGACCCACTGCAGCAGGTGGGTCTGCAGCAGCCAGACCGCGATCCCCACCAGCAGGGCTCCGATGGGGGCGAGCAGCAGGAAGAGCTGGGAGTGCTGCCAGGCAACCTCGTACTCTTCCGCCCCGAGCCGGTGGCCGAGCAGGGTGGAGCAGGCCACCGCCAGCCCGAAGAAGAGGGAGATGAGGATGCTCTCCAGCGTGCCGAGGGTGGTCATGATGGCCAGCGAGTCGGTGCCAAGGTGGGCGTAAAGAAAGCCGTAGAGCAGCATGCCGAAGGCCCAGAGCCCGTCGTGGAACAGGAGCGGCAGGGCGATCAGGGTGAAGCGCACCACCTCCTTGCGCTTGAAGGCGGCCAGCCAGTCATCTTTTCGCGGGATCAGGCGCGCCTCGTAGCGTCTCACGTAGAGCAGCAGCAGGGTCGTTTGCAGCAGCCGGGAAAGGGTGGTGCCCCAGGCCGAGCCGGCCACCCCCATCGCCTCGAAGCCGAAATGGCCGAAGATGAGGGCGTAATTGAGGATGACGTTGGCGATGATGGCGATGATGCCGATGCGGGTGGGGGCGGCGGCATTGCCGACCGAGCGCAGCGCCGACTCCAGCGGCACCACCACGGCGGTGCAGAGGATGGTGGCGCCGGTGATCATCAGAAACTGATCGGCCAGCTCGCGCAGCGCGGGCTCCTGGCTGGCAAAGCCGAGCACGCTGCCCGGTGAGAGCACGTAGACCAGGGCAAACGGCAGGCTCACCAGCAGGGCCCCCACCAGCGCCAGCGCCAGCGAGCGGCGCACCCCGGCCATCTCGCCGCGACCGTAATATTGTGCCGCCAACACCGAGACCCCGCCCGAGAGTCCCGCTATCACCAGCAGATTGAAGAAGAAGACCCGGTTACCCAAGCCGACCGCCGCCACAGCCGTGGTGCCAAGCTGGCTCACCATCATGATGTCGATGAGGCCGAGCAGGGAGAACATCATGGATTGCAGCGAGACCGGCAGGGCCAGCCGCCACAATCGGGTCATGAACTCACGATCAGTGGTTTGTTTTAAAATCGCTTGCCAATAATTCATTTATGTTAACCGGGTAGATAAAAAGCAAGGTTTGTCATGGGTATGATAGGGGGAGTAACGGGCGGCTTCACTGTGAGCCTCTCTCGGCTTTCTTGTGTAAAACTATCCTGTTGAGGTGTTATGCCGTTTGTCAGCGAGTGTCTGGAAATTGCCCCGGCCTGTGAGGAGCGGATGCTGGGGCGCGAAGGGTTGCCGCTGCTCGGCGAGGCGGGCATCTTCCTGACCGGGCTCTCGAGCATCCGCGACCACTACCTGATCCGTCGCAACCGGCCGGAGTTTCACATCCTGATGGTGAGTCACGATGAGGGGGGCGCCCTGCTCACCGATGGCGGCGAGCAGCCCATCCAGGCCGGTTCGCTCATCTTCCTGCCGGCGGCAGTGCCCGGTGGTCTCAAGCTGGTGGGGGCGCAGTGGCGCACCAGCTGGATCTTGCTGGATGACGTGCCGCGCTGGCAGCACCTGCACCGGCTCGGCCACCGCATCTGGCAGGGGGAGGAAGGGGAGCAGCTCTATCACCTGCTCAGCCTGATGCAGGGGGAGGGCACTCGTTCACCGCTGCAGCCCCAGTTGTTGAGCCTGCTGCTGGCGCTCCTGGAGCGCACTCTGCAGGGGGAGGTGCGCGGCACGCCTGAGCTCAGGCTGCAGGCGCTGTTTCGCCGGGTGGAGGCACGCCTCGACGAGCCCTGGAGCGTGGCGTTGCTGGCCGACCAGATGGCCTGCTCGGTGCCCCATCTGCATCGGCTCTGCCAGCAGGCGTTCGGCATGGGGCCCATGGCGAAGGTGACCGAACTCAGGATGAGCAAGGCGCGCCAGCTGCTGCTCTACACCAACTGGCCCCTCGGCGAGCTGGCCGGCCGGGTCGGTTACAGCGACGGTGCCAACTTTGCCAACCGCTTTCGCCGGCTCACTGGTCTGACCCCGGGCGCCTTTCGTCGCCTGGGTCGCAAACCTTTTGCAACGGATGTGCAAACTCTTTGAAATTAATGGCGCAAGCCCATAGGATCGGCGGACTCCTTCGTCCAGGTCATCGTTTAGGTACCCGATCCATGTTTGAAGATAATAACCAGAAACGTCCCCTCTACATCCCCTATGCCGGTCCGGCCCTGCTGGAGACTCCGCTGCTCAACAAGGGCAGCGCCTTCACCAGCGAAGAGCGCAGCAACTTCAACCTCGAAGGCCTGCTGCCCCAGAATATCGAGACCATCGAAGAGCAGGCCGAGCGGGCCTACCGTCAGTTCATGGCGTTCGGCAACGACATGGACAAGCACATCTACCTGCGCAACATCCAGGACACCAACGAGACGCTGTTCTACCGGCTGCTGACCAACCACCTGACCGAGATGTTGCCGGTCATCTACACCCCGACGGTCGGCAAGGCGTGCGAGGAGTTCTCCAACATCTATCGTCGCGCCCGTGGCCTGTTCATCTCCTATCCGGACAAGGACAGGATCGATGACATGCTGCAAAACGCCACCAAGCAGAACGTCAAGGTGATCGTGGTCACCGACGGTGAGCGGATCCTGGGCCTCGGCGATCAGGGCATTGGCGGCATGGGCATTCCCATCGGCAAGCTGTCGCTCTACACCGCCTGCGGCGGCATCTCGCCGGCCTACTGCCTGCCGGTGGTGCTGGACGTGGGTACCAACAACCAACAGCTGCTCAATGACCCCTTCTA
Organism: Aeromonas sp. QDB39; assembly: GCF_027707585.1. Taxonomy (NCBI): domain Bacteria; kingdom Pseudomonadati; phylum Pseudomonadota; class Gammaproteobacteria; order Aeromonadales; family Aeromonadaceae; genus Aeromonas; species Aeromonas sp. QDB39. The sequence goes on from NZ_JAPCIV010000041.1 coordinate 33,642, forward strand.
CATGGGCTGGCGCAATCCGCGCATCTCGGGCGAAGAGTATGCCGAGTTCGTCGACGCCTTCATTCAGGCGGTCAAGCGCCGCTGGCCCGATATCCTGCTGCAGTTCGAGGACTTCGCCCAGAACAACGCCATGCCGCTGCTCAATCGCTACAAGAACGAGCTCTGCTGCTTCAACGACGACATTCAGGGCACCGCCGCCGTGACCCTGGGCAGCCTCATCGCCGCCTGCAAGGCCTCCGGCGCCAAGCTCTCCGAGAAGCGGGTCGCTTTCCTCGGTGCGGGCAGCGCCGGTTGTGGCATTGCCGAACAGATCGTGGCGCAGATGAAAGCCGAGGGGCTGACCGATGCCCAGGCTCGCAGCCGGGTCTTCATGGTGGACAGATTCGGCCTCATCACCGACAAGATCCCCAACCAGCTCGACTTTCAGCGCCGCCTCTCCCAGCCGGTGGAGCGCATCGCCGACTGGCCGGTGGGGGACAACATCTCCCTGCTGGAGGTGATGGAGCACGGTCGCCCGGACATCCTGATCGGGGTCTCCGGCCAGCCGGGGCTGTTCACCGAAGAGGTGGTCAAGACCATGCACAAGCACTGTGCCCGCCCCATCATCTTCCCGCTCTCCAACCCCACCTCCCGAGTCGAGGCGACACCGGCAGATCTGATCCGCTGGACCGATGGCCAGGCGCTGGTGGCCACCGGCAGCCCGTTTGCACCGGTGGAGTACAAGGGCAAGCGCTACGTCATCGCCCAGTGCAACAACTCCTTCATCTTCCCGGGGATCGGCCTTGGCGTGATCGCCGCCGGTGCCACCCGGGTGACCGATGCCATGCTGATGTCGGCCAGCCGCGCGCTGGCAGAGTGCTCGCCGCTGGTGAAAGGGGAGGAGGGCTCCTTGCTGCCGGATCTGGCGGACATTCACCAGGTCTCCCGCTACATCGCCAAGATGGTGGCCAAGACCGCCATGCTGCAGGGCAAGGCGGTGCAGACCCCGGACGAGGTGATCGATCAATCCATCGAGGCCAACTTCTGGCGCCCCGAGTATCGTCGCTATCGCCGTACCTCCTTCTGATTTCTGCGGGAAGGCGCAAAGCAAAAGGGATGCCTCGGCATCCCTTTTTTGTGCATCGCGTTGTGGGTGGGCTTGCTCTCCACCTGTTGTTATCTGCACCTCTTCACACGTCTGGCACTGTGCTCTCTTGGTGGCTGGGCTTACTGCTCGGCCGGGGCGGCGGCTGCCTCGGGGGCACCCTGAGTGCCGGTGACCCTGACTTCTACCCGGCGATCCGGTGCCAGGCAGTCGATGAGGGCGGCCTTGGCCTTGATGGCATCACACTGGCTGCCGGTGACCGGGTTGCTCTCGCCATTGCCCTGGATGCTCACCTTGTCGGCGGGCAGCCCCTTGCCGATCAGGAAGTTGGCGACCGTGCTGGCGCGGGCCTCCGACAGCGCCTGGTTGTTGGCATCCGACCCGATGCGGTCGGTGTAGCCCATCACCACGGCGTTGCCATCCTTGGGCTTGACGTCGGCTATCTGCTGATAGAGCGACTCCAGTGCCTGCATCCCCTCCGGTTTCAGCTCCGCCTTGCCGAACGCAAACAGCACGTCCGAACTCAGGTTGAAGGTCTGATCCACCGGCTCGGGAGCGGGTGGTGGCGGGGGAACGACCATGGGGGCGGGGGCCGGCTCGACCGGTTTGCTGTGGTTGGGGTGGATCACCAGCTCCAGGGTGGCGGTGCTGATGTCGCTGACCCAGCGCTGGGTGCCGCTGCCCACCTTGTCATTGTCGGGATCGTCGCCGACCCGGACCATGTAGCGGTAGCGGGCCTGGATGTCGACCCAGTCGTGTAGCTTGGCGGTGAGGCCGAGGCCGGCCAGCGGAGCCAGGTTGTTGTCGCCGCCGTTGATGGACTTGACGTGGTAGACATAACCGCCGCCCTCGGCGAACACCGAGAAGATATCCCCCAGCGGCAGTCGACCAATCACCGACAGGGTGGCGCCCTGGCTGCTGAAATCGTTGCCCTGCACGTCCCAGTCACCGGTCGACAGGTAGCCGAGCTCGGCCCCCAGATTCTCGGTGAAGTTGTAGCCGCCGAACAGAGAGAGCGCGGTGGCGTCCTTGCTCGCATCCTTGCCAAAGTCACCCAGATCGTGAGCGATGGCCCAGCCACCTCCCACCCCGGCGTACCAGTCGTTGTCCGGCGCCGCCTGTGCGCCCGTGGCTGCCAGTGCCAATGCAATCCAAACAGGTTTTACTCTTATGTTCATCGCGTATCCTCGTCGATGTCTGGTGTAGTAGGGCGCAAGCCCTGTTGTGTACAACCACCACTATTTATAGGCGATGCAGGGTTTTTAACCACTTAGGTGGTATCGAGGATGGCAATGAGCAGGGATCTGCGGGTCAGCCGAGGTACTCAGGGTGAGCGTCAGGCAATAAAAAAGGAGGCCGGATGGCCTCCTTTTCGGTCACCAAGGTGACTTACTGGGTGACTTGCTGTACGCCGGTGACGCGCACTTCTACGCGACGATCCGGGGCCAGGCAGGCGATCAGCTGGGCCTTGGCCTTGATGCCGTTGCACTGGGTGCCAGTGACCGGGTTGGCTTCGCCACGACCTTCGATGGCTACCTTGCCGGCAGGCAGACCCTTGCCGACCAGGAAGTCGGCCACGGTGCGGGCACGGGCTTCAGACAGCTTCAGGTTGTAGGCATCGGAGCCGATGCGGTCGGTGTAACCAACGACCACGGCGCTGCCATCTTTCGGCTGTACGTCGACGATCTGCTGATACAGGGTGTTCAGGGCGGCAACGCCTTCCGGTTTCAGGGTGGATTTGCCGAAGGCAAACAGCACGTCTGAACTCAGGGCGAAGTTCTTGTCGACCACGACCGGCTCAGGAACCGGCTCGGGAGCAGGTGCCGCTACCGGTGCCACGTAAGTGGAGCGGTTCGGGTGCATCACCAGTTCCAGGGTGGCCACGCTCATGTTGGTTTCCCAGGTCTTCTGCTCGTCACCCAAGTTCCACATGTAGCGGTAACGGGCTTGCAGATCGATCAGGTCAGAGAGCTTGGCGGTCACGCCCAGACCGGCCAGCGGCGCGGTGCCGTTGTCGCTGCTGCCGTTGCCGTTGACGTGGTTGAAGTAGGCGCCGCCTTCTGCAAACACGGAGAAGATGTCGCCGAGCGGCAGACGAGCCAGACCGGACAGGGTTGCGCCCTGGGTCTTGAAGTCAACGCCATCGACGCCACCCTTGCCGGCGTAGAGATAACCCAGCTCGGCGCCGAAGTTATCGTTGAAGTTGTAGCCGCCAAACAGGGAAAGCGCGGTGGCATCCTTGTCGGCATCTTTGCCAAAGTCGTTCAGGTCGTGGCCATAAGCCCAACCAGCACCGATACCTGTGTACCAGTCGTTGGCAGCCTGAGCGGTGGAAGTCCCCATGGCCGCGATGGCCAGAGCAATCAGGGCGGGTGCCATTTTCATTTTCATCGTTTTATCCTCGTTGAGTTTGCCGTGCTAGGGCGTACTGCGCACTCTTCAGTTATACCGGTCACAAGTGACAATTCAGCTGCGACCGCCATGGTGAACCACGGTTGGCCTGAATGAAAAAAGAGATGGTTCCTGGATACTCACGAAGCCTTGGCTCCATGGACAACTAACCGGGCCGGAAGCACTTTTAATAGTTCATCCAATGCCTTACAAGCGGAGTTACTGTATTCTTTTGACTCGCGTTGATCAAGTTTCTGTACAGATATCCAGCGCTGGCGCGGCTCTGCACGGGGTGCTAGAAAACTGGCGGAGGGAAACGATTTGACAGAAAGTGACGCGCCTTGCTGTGTTTTTGGTCAGTTGGCGGTGGGGAGACAAACAAAAGGGGATGCCGTGGCATCCCCTTTTCGCATCATCTGAACGGAGTCAGATTACTTCTGAACTTCTTGTACGCCGGATACGCGAACTTCAACGCGACGGTCCGGAGCCAGGCAGGAGATCAGCTGAGCTTTGGCTTTCACGCCGTTGCACTTGGTACCGGTAACCGGGTTGGCTTTGCCACGACCTTCAACAGCAACCTTGCTGGCGGCCATGCCTTTGCTGACCAGGAAGTTGGCAACAGTGCGAGCGCGGGCTTCGGACAGCTTCTGGTTGTAAGCGTCGGAACCGATGCGGTCGGTGTAACCAACGACAACAGCGTTGCCATCTTTCGGCTGGAATTCAACGATTTGCTGGTACAGACCGTTCAGGGCAGCAACGCCTTCCGGCTTCAGGCTGTCTTTGCCAAAGGCAAACAGCACGTCGGAGTTCAGGGCGAAGTTCTTCTCGACAACCTGCGGAGCCGGGGCCGGCGCTTCTTCAACAACCGGGGCCGGAGCCGGGGCTACGTAGGAAGTGCGGAACGGGTGGTATACGGCTTCCAGGGTTGCAACGCTCTGGTTGGACTTGTAACGGTCACCATTGTCAGCGTGCAGGTCAGCCACGTCCCACATGTAGCGGTAGCGAGCTTGCAGATCCAGTGCGTCGTTAACCTTGTAGGTCACGCCCAGGCCAGCCAGCGGGGACACTTTGGTGTCACTTACGCCCAGACCATCGGTGTGAGCCCAGTAGGCGCCGCCTTCAGCGAAGGCAGAGAAGTCGCCGCCCAGCGGCAGACGAGCGATACCGGACAGGGTGGCACCCTGGTTCTCGTAACGGTTGCCGTCGGTGTTGCCACGACCAGCGTACTGGTAGCCGAACTCGGTACCGAAGTTTTCGGTGAAGTTGTAACCGACGAAGGCGTTGGCTGCAGCTGCGTCTTCTTCACCAACGTTGGTGCTTTCGATCTTGTTCAGACCGTTGAAGTGAGCAGCACCGACACCGGCACCGAAGTAGATGTCGTCAGCGGCGTGAGCTGCAGTTGCACCCATGGCAGCCATGGCGATGGCGATCAGGGAAGGAGCCATTTTCATCATAAAAAAATCCTCGTTGAGATGGCACGTTGTTCACGTGCTTCGCACTTTTTAATTTATGTAAGCTGCAGGCTCTGCCGAACAACAGCGTTGAGTCTGGCAGGGATCCCGGATCCATCCGGGAGGCACACATTCCTGGTGCACAAGCGAGCGGGTGGCAGCGTAAGCAATGCCTTCAACCCTTCACGAACAGCCGATGTCATTCCGATGACGTGGCGCACTCTATGCCGATTTCAAAACATGATCAAGCTCACACATAATCCATATGGCAAATTGTGTCGTGTGGATAACTGGCTGTTTATCCAAATTAATTAGTGATCCAAATAGGCTCGGTGCAGTCTCTTCTCGAGTTTCATATAGGCCTGAACCCAGTCAGATTGCGCCATGGCGGGAAATTCCCTCGCCTGGAACACGGCCAGGTAATCGGCCTCGGTTGCTTCGCACAGTAAGGGTGTAAAACTGCACAAAAAATGACGGGCCAGGTAGGGGTCGAGCGGCCAGATGTTGAGGATGGCCCGCGCCACAGGCTGTACTGCAGCTGAACAGCAAAAATGCAGGTGGCCTGCTTCGAGCCAGTTTGCCATCTCGGCCAGCCCGTTGACGGGGACCAGGCCGCCATCGCCCGGCTCTTTGGCCAGCGCCAGATGCTGGCCATTACCAAGCAGCAGGGTTCCATCTTCCTGCATGACGCCGTCGTGACTGCGCAATGGCAGCCCGGTTGCGGGCTGCTCAAGAAACAGGCTGCTCTTGTCATCGAGCGCAGCCAAAACTGCTGCCGCCTGATCGTGCAGCGCGGCGGGCAACCAGAAGGCCTCGGCACGAGTCTGCTGGCCTTGCTGCAGTTGACGAGCGAGTTCTGCGGGGGTGGTGACTGGGTGTAAACAGGAGATTATGCCGGGAAGCGCCATGAGTTCTTACTCTTAAGGGATAGCCGGCGAATTATACGAGTTATTCCTGTGGCAACAATAAAGGTTTCTTTTCGAGACTGTTTACCTGAGGCGGTTGAGCGATTACCATCCCCGATGTTTGCAAGGGTTGTCGTCGAAAGACGCTGATTAAAGATAGAGGCTCGACCATAACGAGTCCGTTCAAAACTGATACACTTGACTACGAGTCGTCGCGAAAAATAAAGGTGGAGTCAATCCGCCGTACGGAGTATGGAACACATGAATTCAAATATCGTAACTGTTGGCAAGAAGATCCGTCAGATCCGTGAAGCGGTCGGCCTGAGCCGTCCCAAGTTTGCAGATCTGCTGGGCGTTCCCCCGACCACCCTGAAGAACTACGAACTGGGTTATCGTGAAGTTGGTGGCGCCTTCCTGGTGGCACTGGCTCATCACCCGGAACTGCACAAGTTCACCCTCTGGCTGCTGGCTGACAAAAAAGTCGCCGAAATCGGTCAGATCGGCCCGGACGATATTGCCAAGGCTTGATTTGATTGAGCTTTGACAAAAATGCCGCCATCGAGGCGGCATTTTTTTATCCATCAAATAATCCATGAAATTAATTAAATTTGGCTAATTGTGCTCTCACCAAGGCTTTTCACGAAAATACCTTGGCAAGCCGGATTAATCCTCAGAAAATTCTGACCGCTAAAATTAGCGGTATCCCTCGCATGATGCGCACAGTGAGACAAGCATGAGTCAAATCACCCCCAAGGCCAGAGATGGCTTTACCAGCAAATTCGGCGTCCTTGCCGCCACCCTGGGCTCAGCCGTCGGGCTGGGAAATATCTGGAAGTTTCCCTACCTGACGGGCGAAAACGGCGGCGCCGGTTTCCTGCTGGTCTATGTCATCGCGACGCTGCTGGTCGGTTTGCCGGTGATGATCTCCGAGATCATGCTGGGGCGCAAAGGCAAGTCCGATGCCGTCACCACCCTCAGCAAGCTGGCCCCCAAGGGGCAGCCCTGGTGGTTGATTGCGGCCATGGGGGTGCTGGCTGCCTTCCTTATCATGTCTTTTTATTCCGAGGTGGCAGCCTGGGTCTTTGCCTACATCTTCAAGGCCGTTGACGGCTCCATCCTGTCGACCGATCCCAAGGTGACCGGGGCGGCCTTCGGGGCGCTGATCAGCGACCCGCTGCAGAGTCTGCTCTGGCAGTGGCTGGTGCTGGCTCTGATGGGCGGCATCCTGCTGATGGGGGTCTCCAAGGGGATCGAGGCGGTGACCAAGAAGCTGATGCCGGTGCTCTTCATTCTGCTGCTCGTTATCGGCATCCGCAGCCTGACCCTGCCGGGTGCGAGCCAGGGGCTGCACTTTCTGTTCTCACCGGATTTTTCCAAGATAACGGCCGGGGTAGTGCTGACCGCCATGGGGCTGGCCTTCTTCAAGCTCTCCATCGGCATGGGTTGCATGATGACCTATGGCAGCTACTTTCGGGATGATCAGAACATCCCGCTGACCACCTTCCGGGTGATGTGCGCCGACCTGTTCGTCTCCATGCTGGCCGGCATCGCCATCTTCCCGGCGGTATTCGCCTTCGGTTTTGAGCCCACCGCCGGTCCCTCCCTGCTGTTCATCACCATTCCGGCGGTCTTTGCCAGCATTCCGTTTGGCCACCTGTTCATGGTGCTGTTCTTCGTGCTCTCCGCCATCGCCGCCACCGGCGCCATGCTCTCCATTCTGGAAGTGCCGGTCTCGGTGGTGTCAGAGCGATTTGGCATGAGCCGCCCCAAGGCGACCCTGCTCAACCTGCTGGTGCTGGGGGCGGTGGGGTCGACCTGCGCGCTCTCCAACAGCTCGCTGGCGGACGTTCATATCGCCGGCAAGACCTTCTTCGACCTGTTCGATTTCGTCTCCTCCAACGTATTGATGCCTCTTGGCGGCATCTTCCTCTGCCTGTTCGTGGGCTGGGTGTGGGGCTTCGAGCGAATGAAGGAGGCGCTGACCAACGGCGGCGAGCTGGAGCTGGCGATCCTCAAGCCGCTGTTCTTCATCATTCGTTACGTGTCGCCGCTGCTGATCCTGATCGTCATGCTCAAGGGGCTGGGGCTGTTCTGATGGCTTGCTGTCGCAAGAACGCAAAAAGAGCGCCGTTGGCGCTCTTTTTTTAGGTTCATCGCGGCTTTCCGGGGAAGGCCGCCTTGATTTTCAGAAAAAAGTATTCTGAGTCCCTAAATCCATATGCCA
>NZ_JAPCIV010000042.1:0-40683 GCF_027707585.1 Aeromonas sp. QDB39
TCATGATGAACCCTTTTTCATGGCTCCAGATGACAAACATGATCTCATATCAGGGACTTGCTCGCACCTTCCCTAGAACAACGCGCCAATATTGCCGGCTGGCAATTTGGTGAAACCGAACGCGGATTATTTTCGGTATATGGCAACTGGCAAATAACCAATGTCGACAAGGCCCGCCTCAATGCTATTTTGACCTGCAAGGACCCCGTCTATACCAGCCTGCTCATCAACCAGGATGACCCGCATTTCCAGCTGGCCCAGTTGCTGGCAGAGCTGCCTTACCAGCTGCTGGCGACAGGCCACCCCAGGGTGGACAAGGATGCCCGAGCCATCTATTGGGTGAAGGGACGCTGCCTGCCTTGATGATCCCCCCCTGCATGGCTGGGGTAGCACTTCACAGTTGCGCGCCAGCAGACGACCAAACAAGACCGGCTATCGCCTTGCAAACCGGATAAAAAAACACAGCGGATACATTTCTGTATCCGCTGTGTAGTCTGGTCACGCCGTCATCTGCAAGAAACGCGGTACGGCGCGCTCTGCCAAGCCGAGCTTAGAACGGCATCTTGAAGCCGGGGGGCAGTTGCATGCCGCCGGTCAGTTCGCCCATCTTGCTCTTGTTCTGCTCTTCCACGCGACGCACGGCATCGTTGACAGCTGCGGCCACCAGATCTTCCAGCATCTCTTTGTCATCTTCCATCAGGCTCGGGTCGATCTCGATGCGGCGCACGCTGTGGCTGCCGGCCATGGTGACCTTGACCATGCCAGCGCCGGCTTCACCGACCACTTCCATCTGGGCAAGCTGCTCTTGCATCTTCTGCATGCGCTCTTGCATCTGTTGGGCCTGTTTCATCAGGTTCCCCATTCCACCTTTACCAAACATATGTCGTCTCTCGTCTTGAAATCCGGCATCCAGCGCCGGGCCGTGGGTTTACCCGTCCTAAGTGGGGACAGCCAAACCATTTTTCAACCGGGCACCAGGCCCGGCATGGTGTTTGTCAGCGACTCAGCGGCTCTATGCTGTCGTGGTGAAGCACGGCGCCGAATCGCTGCTGCAAAAATTGCACGTTGGGATCCTGCTCCAGATCTCGGGTGACCTGCTCACGCACCCCGAGATAGAGGCGATGTTCTATCTCCAGCGGCGTCTCCTGCTCGGGCACACTGCCCAGCGTGACCGCCACCTGCACCGGTTGCCCCAGCTCGGGGCCGATGATCTCGGCCAGATCGGCGCACGCCCTGTCGCTGATCAGATGGCGCTGCTCCGGTTTGAGGGTCAACAGTACCTTGTCCCCCTGCTGGCTCATGACCGAGTTGATGGCCAGCTGACGCAGCCGACCACCGACACCGGTGCGGGCAATCAGCTCGGCCCAGGGATCGCCACAGCTGTTCAGCAGGGAGGACGGGATCAATCTGGCCACCACTTCTCCCGCTTGCGGCTGGCTGTCACCCTCCAGCTCGTCCCAGTCGATGGTTTCCATCACCGAGACCGCAGGTGCCGGCTCGCTGGCAACGACCTCGCGAGAGGCCGTCACGGGAGCCGCAACAGGCGCAGCGCTAACCTGCCGAGGTGCACTGCCGTCCAGATCCCAGGGCGGCAGATCGTCTGACTGAGGACGTGTCACGGCCGCGGGGACAGGTACCGGTGAAGCCGCTTGGGCAGCCCGCTCCGGCAGAGGGGCGCTGGCAAACGCATCGCTGAAACCTTGGCTCAAATACTCTTCGTAGTCGCTGCCGCTCTCTTCATAGGCATCGAGCGGCGGCAAGTCGTCATACCCCGTCTGCGGGGCTGGCCGGGCAGACGTCTGCCCTTGCCCATCAACTCGCGCCGGTTGCGGCTCGAACGCCGGGGATGACGTGGCGGAAACTGACTGTATTGCAGTTGCCGGTCTGGCGGCTGCCACCGGTTTGGCGGGCGCTGCGCGCACAGCGCTGGTCGCCGCAGACGGTTCGCTGCGCAGGCGACTGCGCAACAGATTGCGCTTGCCAAGCAGGCTTTGCATGCTGGAGACCGTCGAGGGAACGGCTTCTGCGTCGGCCACCACCTCGGCCTGCGCAATTGGCTCGGGCTCGGCCATGACAGGCATTGAGGGGGGAGCCACAGACGGCTCTGCCGGCAGGTCGCCGGACGCGGCCGGCAACGTAACCGCCTCGTAGCCCATCTGCTCGGCCTCGCGCAGCAACTCATCCTGCTCGGCAAACAGCGGATCCAGCTCGGCGCCGTTATCCTGTCTATCCGGCGCTGGCTCGACAGCTGTAGGCTCGGCCATCACCACAGGGGCCATGGTCGCTGCAGGCGCGGTGGCGGCAACCGCAGACGAAGCCAGTGGCGCTGCGCTGGCAGCCGGGGCCGGCTCAGCCCCCTGGGGCTTTCCCGGCGCCGCTGCGCCACTTCTCGCCTCTGTCGCAAACCCTCCCATGGCGGGGGGCAGCGCCGTCAGGCTGGCAGGGTGCAGTACTTCGCGCCGGGGCGAGAAGGCCAGCATCCGCAGGCAGGTCATCTCCAGTGCGGTGCGGCCATCGGGGGCCCAGGGCAGATCCTTGCGACCGCCCAGCACGATCTGATAGCAGAGCTGCACCTCTTCCGGGCTCATGGCCTGGGCCAGCTGCAGCAGGGCATCGGCGTCCGCCCCCTGCTCCTGCACGGTGGCGGGCAGCAGCTGCGCCATGGCGATGCGATGGAGCAACCCTTCCAGCTCGGCGTGCAGCTGATCAAAATCGGGGCCCAGGGTGGCGATTTCGGTGATCTTGGCCATGGTGGCCGGCGCATCCTGGCGCAGCACCGCCTCCAGCAGCTGGTGCAGATGGCGATGATCGAGCGTGCCCAGCATGGCCAGCACGCTGTCGAGGCGCACGCTGCCATTGCCGTGGGCCAGCGCCTGATCGGTCAGGCTCAGGGCATCGCGCATGCTGCCGTCAGCCGCCTTGGCCAGCGCCAGCAGGGCGCGTGGTTCAAAGGGTTGCCCCTCCTGATCCAGCACCCATTCGAGCTGCTTGGCGATCTGGGTCTGATCCAGACTCTTCAGATGAAACTGCAGGCAGCGCGAGAGGATGGTGATCGGCAGCTTCTGCGGATCCGTGGTTGCCAGCAGGAACTTCACATAGGGGGGCGGCTCTTCCAGGGTTTTCAGCAGGGCGTTGAAGCTGTGGCGCGACAACATGTGCACTTCATCGATGAGATAGACCTTGAAGCGGCCACGGGCCGGCCGGTACTGCACGTTGTCGAGCAGTTCGCGGGTATCTTCCACCTTGGTACGCGACGCAGCATCGATCTCCAGCAGGTCGACGAAGTTGCCCTGATCGATCTCGCGGCAGGTGTCACACACCCCGCACGGGTGGCTGCTGATCCCCTGCTCGCAGTTGAGGCTCTTGGCCAGGATGCGGGCGATAGTAGTCTTGCCGACCCCGCGGGTGCCGCTCAGCAGATAGGCGTGATGCAGCCGTCCCTGATCCAGGGCGTTGGTCAAGGCGGTCAGCACATGGTGCTGGCCTACCACTTGTTCAAACGTATGGGGGCGCCATTTACGCGCCAGAACCTGATAGCTCATAGATCTCGATGCAGGGATGACAAGGCATTGAGGCTGGATGCTAACACAAATGCGGGGCGGGCTGTATCGGCTATCGGCCAGGGCGAGAGGGATCGCTTGAATTTCAAACCGATGCCCGTACGGGCACCGGTCTGGACGCAGGCAGGCTGACGAGACCTGCCTGCTTGGTGAAACTGGGGGCTTATTCGCCCGGCAGTTCGACCAGAGAAACCACCTTGACGCCGGCGGCAGTCAGGCGAGCATCACCACCGAGGGACGGCAGGGAGATAATGAAAGCGGCATCAACCACTTCACCGCCTGCGCGGCGAATGAGCTTGACGGTGGCATCGACGGTGCCGCCGGTGGCCAGCAGATCGTCCACGACCAGCACCTTGTCACCGGGCACGATGGCGTCGGTGTGCAGTTGCAGGGTGTCGGTGCCGTATTCGAGGGCGTAGGACTCTTCGATGACGGCGCGGGGCAGTTTGCCCGGCTTGCGAACCGGCACGAAGCCCAGACCCATGGCGTAGGCAACCGGCGCACCGAAGATGAAGCCGCGCGCTTCGGTACCGACAATCTTGGTGATCCCTTGATCACGATAGTGATTGGCCAGCAGATCGATGGTGGCCTTGAAGGCATCGGCATTCTCGATCAGGCTGGTGATGTCGCGAAACAGGATGCCCGGCTTCGGATAGTCGGGAATGGTCTTGATGCTCGCTTCGATAAATTTCAGGGTTTCCGGATTCATGGTTTGACCGTTTGTTTTTCGACGCAGATGGTCGTTTCTCTCAGCTTCCCGCCAGCGGGAAATAAAAAGGCCCGTCACGCAAAAATGACAGGCCGACTCCATAGCATTATTGCCGCAATAGCTTAGGGACTTCACTTCTCCATTGCAACTGGCTCCAGCACCGGCAGACGCATTAACCAGGTGAGCAGGATCACCATTATGGCAATGAGCAGCAGCCTGACCCACAGCAGGGGGACCACCGCCAGCGACACCGAGAAGGAGAACAGAATGAAGAGGATGGCACGCCGCCGCGCATGGCGGCGAATGCCGCGATACTGCTGCCAGTCGGCAATGGGCGGCCCAAACCAGGGATGGGCCAGCAGCCAGCGGTGAAAACGAGGGGACGAGCGGGCAAACAGGGCCGCCGCCAGCAACATGAAGGGCGTGGTCGGCAGCAGGGGCAGCACGATGCCGATGATGCCGGTCACGAATGCCAGCCAGCCCAACCCCATCAAACACCAACGTTTCATCACAACCCCTCTTGCATACCCTTGCGTCATCCTAACAGGATCCACCCCCATGTTGACAACGATTCCCATTACCACGGCAACTGATGTCCTGGATTGCGCTGCTTGCGCGCCAGTCATGGCCTTAACCTGCCCCCTTCCCGTGGCGTGACGGCTGACAACCTGCCCCGTTACTACTACAATCTGCGCTCTTTTTCTCTGTTTGCCCTTCGGAACCGGTTATGCGCGTTATTTTGGCCCCCATGCAGGGGGTGCTGGATCACTTGATGCGGGAGGTGCTCACCTCCGTCAACGATTACGACCTCTGCGTCAGCGAATTCATTCGGGTGGTCGATCAGCTGCTGCCGGCCAAGGTGTTTCATCGCCTCTGTCCCGAGCTCAAGCAGGACGGCAAGACCCGGGCCGGCACCCCGGTGCGGGTACAACTGCTGGGCCAGCACCCCGAATGGCTGGCCGAAAACGCGCTGCGGGCCATCGAGCTCGGTTCCCCCGGCGTCGATCTCAACTTCGGCTGCCCCGCCCCCACGGTCAACAAGAGCAAGGGGGGCGCCGTGCTGCTCAAAGAGCCCGACACCATCTATCGCATCGTCAAGGCGGTGCGCGAAGCGGTGCCTGCCCATCTGCCGGTGAGCGCCAAGATCCGCCTCGGCTACGATGACAAGGAGCTCTATCTGGAGAACGCCCAGGCCGTTCATCAAGGCGGCGCCAACGAGCTGGCGGTGCATGCCCGCACCAAGCGCGAAGGCTACAAGGCGCCGGCCCACTGGGAGTATGTGGACGCCATTCGCCGTGCCCTGCCCATTTCCGTCACCGCCAACGGCGAGATCTGGGATCATGCGGATGCCCTCGCCTGCGCCCAAGTCTCCGGCTGCGATACCCTGATGGTGGGTCGCGGCGCCATCTCCCTGCCCAATCTGGCCAACGTGATGAAGACCGGCTGCGCCCACATGAGCTGGGCCGAGGTACTGCAGCTGATGGTGAGCTACACCGAGCAGGACTTGGCGAGCGAGAAGGCAGACTACTACCCGAGCCGGATCAAGCAGTGGTTCAGCTATCTCAAGCGGGAGTATCCCGAGGCGGATCGGCTGTTTGGGGAAATCCGGGTACTCAAGGAGACCCATCCCATCCGGGATGCCTTGCTGCAGGCGTCGAAAACTGTGATCTAACCGTCCTTTACTTGACGCATATCATCTTGATAATCCTGTCGCTTCCCTATACTGCCCCAGATTCGTAATTCGTCTGTTGGGGGCTAGTGTGTGTGAAATGACGCAAGCTCAGTTGGCCGTGTGGCGTGATCGCCTGCTGACTGACTGGGCGCAAGTAAGAGAAGAGCTGATCGGTCAGCTCAAAGCCTGTCGGCGTGACGAGTGGGCAGAAAAGGTGGATCACTGCGAGCGGGATCAACTGGTGGATCTGACCAGCCGTCTCGACTTGCCCAAGGTGGAGCAGAGCGTGGCTCGCCTCAAGCGCATCGATGCCGCCCTCTGTCAGATGGATCTGGGCCTCTATGGCCTCTGTTCCGACTGCGAGGAGCCGCTGGCCATCGAACAGCTGGAACAGGACCCGACCCTGCAACGCTGCCCGCGCTGCGAAGCCCGCTATCGCAAGGGATTCCACGCCCACGAACTCTGAGGGATGCACGTCCGTGCATCCTCTTCTGCGGGCTGGTCAGCCCGACATTTCTATTCAATAATCAACAACAACCACGCTGAACAGGGACATCTCCGTGTACAGAGTCTTGTTGTTATGGTGTTTGTGCTGCTCCGCCTGGGCGCAAGAGTCGCTGCTGGTAGGCTGGTCAAGCTGGCACCCGTTCAGCTTTCGCGACGAACAGCAGCAACTGCAGGGGCTGGATATCGACCTGCTGGAAGCCATCTTCAACCGGGCTGGGTTTCACGCCAACTACAGCGAGATGCCCTGGGCCCGCGTGCTGCGCGAGCTGGAGTTCGGTACCATCCAACTGACCATGTCCGCCAACCAGACCGCCGAGCGCGACCTGTATGCCCGCTTTACCCTGCCCTATCGCAATGAAGAGACCGTGCTGCTCATCCGCCGTCAGGACAAGGGTCGCTGGCAGGAGATAACACAGCTCTCCGACTTGCTCTCCCGGCCGGACTTCACCATCGGCCTGCTGCGTGATTTTGATTACGGCACCGATTTTCGCACCTTCATGCAGTCACCCCAGATGCAGCAGCGACTGCTGGTCAGGCTGAAAACGGAGCCGCTGATCAAACTACTGCTGGCCGGCCGGATCCAGGGGGTTGTCATGGACCCCATGGGATTGCAGCAGCTCAATCTGGCCGGGATCCCCCTCGATCAACTGACCCCCCTGCTCGACATCCAGCAGACCCCAGTCCACCTGATGTTGAGTCGTCGCACCACCACGCCACAGCAACTGCAACGGCTTGATGAGGCGATCCGGGCGCTGCTGCAGAGCCCGGTGTACGGGCAGATCCTGGCTCGCTACCGCTATCCGCTGCAGTAACGCCGACAAAAAAAGGGGCCCCGAGGGCCCCTTTTTCTGTTTTGTGATCACTGTGCCAGCAAGTGGCCAACCAGTTCATGGCGCCAGCCCTGCAGCAGCATCGGCTTGTCGGCCCGGGCGCGCTCTTCGTCGCTCATGCGCCAGCTCCAGGTGAAGTACTGGTGAATGATCTTCTTGCTGGCCACCAGCTCGGGCGGAATGTTGCTGGCCTTGGCCTTCTCTTCCACCATCCCCTTGATCCGCTTGAGCTCGGCCTTGTACTGGGGGTAGTCCACCAGCCGGCGAATGGGCTCGGGCCAGCTGTCGGGATCGCTCTGCTGAGCTGCGGCCACGATGTCGAGCATCCGCTTGCCGTGGATCTTGATCTCGATGGGGGCCAGCCCCAGCTCGTTCAGATCGCGCAGCGACGTGGGTCTGCGCTCCGCCACCTTGAACAGGTGCAGCTCTTTGACCACGAAGTTGAGGGCCAGATCACGGCGCACTGCCTCCTGCTGACGCCAGGCGGCCAGCTCACGCAGGATCGCCAGCTCACGACGCCCCAGTTGCCAGGCATTGACGATGTCGAGATAGGCCTGGCGAGGATCGCTGGTCTGGGTCTTGCGGGCGGAGTGGTTCTGGCACTCCTGCTCGAACCAGGCGAACTTGCCGCTCTCATGCAGCTTGGCCATCACCTTCTCGTAGAGTGGTAGCAGATAAAACACGTCGGCCGCCGCGTACTCGAGCTGGCGAGGTGTGAGCGGGCGCGCCAGCCAGTCGGTGCGGGCCTGATCCTTTTCCAGCTCCACCGCGAGAAACTCGTTGACCAGGGCGCCAAAACCGACCGATACCCCGTAACCCAGAAAGGCGGCGGCCAGCTGGGTGTCGTGCATCTGGTTGGGCAGATGGCCCGCCTGATGCTGGATAAGCTCCAGATCTTCACCGGAGGCGTGCAAGATGGCGATCTGCCCTGCCCGGCCGAGCCGTTGCCAGAGGGAGGAGAGATCCAGCGTCAGCGGATCCAGCAGTGCCAGATGCTCACCGTCATAGATCTGGAACAGGCCCAGCTGGGGATAGTAGGTGCGGGTGCGAACGAATTCAGTATCGATGGCCAGGGGAACGTCGGCCAGGGAGGCGAGATACTGCTCCAGTTCGGCTTGCTGTGAAATGAGTTGATAGTGCATCTGTGCCTGCGCGTTGATCAGGGCCAAAAGAAAAAACCGTGGGCTGACCCACGGTTTTGCATAACGACGGCATGCTGCTTGGCAGCGCCACGCCGGTTACTGCTTGGCAATCTCCTCGTCGCGCAGCACGCGGCGCAGGATCTTGCCCACATTGGTCTTGGGAAGTTCGTCACGAAATTCTACCAGTTTCGGTACCTTATAGGCAGTCAGATGTTTGCGGCAGTGAGCAATAATCTCGTCTTCCTGCAGCTTTGCATCTTTCTTGACCACGAAGATCTTCACCAGCTCGCCGGAGACCTTGTGCGGCACGCCGACGGCGGCCACTTCCAGCACTTTCGGGTGCAGCGCCACCACGTCTTCAATTTCGTTCGGATACACGTTGAAGCCGGAGACCAGGATCATGTCCTTCTTGCGATCGACGATCTTGAAGAAGCCCTGCTCGTCGCACACCGCGATGTCGCCGGTACAGAGCCAGCCATCCTGCATCACCTCGGCGGTGGCTTCCGGCCGCTGCCAGTAACCGCTCATCACCTGCGGGCCGCGTACCTGCATCTCGCCGGGTTTGCCAAGCTCGTGGATCACCTGACCTGCATCATCCACCAGACGAATGTCGGTAGAGCAGACTGGCAGACCGATGGAGCCGTTGTAGTCGAGCAGATCATAGGGGCAGACGCTCACCAGTGGCGAACACTCGGTCAGGCCGTAGCCTTCCAGCAGCGGCGTATCGGTCAGCCCTTTCCACTGTTCGGCTACCGCCCGCTGCACCGCCATGCCACCACCTATGGTCAGCTTCAGGCGGGAGAAGTCCATCGACTGGAACTCCCCATTGTTGACCAGCGCATTGAACAGGGTGTTGACCCCGGTGATGCAGGTAAAGGGGTACTTTCTGATCTCTTTGACAAAGCCCGGGATGTCGCGCGGGTTGCTGATGAGCAGGTTGTAACCGCCGATGCGCATGAACAGCAGGCAGTTCACGGTCAATGCAAACACGTGATAGAGCGGCAGTGCGGTGACCACGAACTCCTTACCCCGCTCCAGCATGGGGCCGTATACCCCGAGGCACTGCTCGACGTTGGCGATGAGATTGCGGTGAGTCAGCATGGCCCCCTTGGAGAGGCCGGTGGTACCGCCGGTGTACTGCAGGAAGGCCAGATCGTCGTTATTGATCTCGGGCTTGATGTACTGCAGATAGCGGCCCTTGGCCAGCGCCTGGCGCATGGTGCTGGCGTGGGGCAGATTGTATTTGGGCACCAGCTTCTTGACGTATTTCACCACGAAGTTGACCAGGGTGCCCTTGGCCAGACCCAGGTTGTCCCCCATGCGGGTCAGGATCACGTGCTTGACCGGGGTATCGTAGACCACTTTTTCCAGGGTATGGGCAAAGTTGGAGACGATGACGATGGCCTTGGCACCGGAGTCCTTGAGCTGATGTTCCAGCTCGCGCGGGGTGTAGAGCGGGTTGACGTTGACCACTATCATGCCGGCACGCAGGATGCCGAACACCGCGATGGGGTACTGCAGCAGGTTGGGCATCATCACAGCGACCCTGTCACCCTGGCTGAGCTTGAGCTCGTTTTGCAGGTAGGCGGCAAAGGCGCGGGACTGCTCTTCGAGGCGACGGTAGGTAATGGTCTGCCCCATGTTGACGAAGGCAGGCTGGTCGGCGAATTCGTTCACCGACTCTTCAAACATTTCGACCAGGGAGCTGTATTGGTCTGGATTGATCTCGGCGGGCACCCCTTCTGGATAACGCTTCAGCCAGACTTTTTCCACGAACTTCTCCTGCATAACTAGCACCTGTGCGCTCACTGTGTTGCCTCCGTCCCTGTTCACATCCATTTCAAGCAGTTGTTTTAAGCTCATACTCTAATGCCGCCCATATTTACATAGGGCAACATCAATTAACAGCAAATTAACAACGGAAAAATGTGAGGGAGAAGACAAACCTGGAATTATTGAAAGCCGTCGATTCTACCGAATTTGACAAAATTTTTCGATACAAACCGCGGTCTCTGCCGAATTTTCCATATGAAAATGGTGGTTTCCCGCCAAAACGACCCGCTCTATCTGGGTAAACGCGGCATGACGCTGTTGCCACTGCGCCTGCAGGCTGGCAAAACCCTCTGCACCGGCGATAAACAGTACCGGGCAACGGATGGCCCGGATCAGCGCCTGGGCCTGCCCTTCGCTCATGCGCATGGGGGAGAGATCCCGCAAACAAGGATCGCTGCGCCAATGCCAGCGCCCTGCCCGTACTTCCAGCTGCCGCTCGCAGATGAGGCGTGCCGAACCTGGGTCAATGTCGGCCACCTTGCAACGCGCCGCCACCGCTTCATCGATGGACGCAAAGCCCAGGGAGGCTCGCTCGCGGGTGCGACTGCGATTCAGGATGGCGCGGCGCAGTTGCTCCGGCACCGCCTCGTCGGGTTGGCTGAGAGGCCCGAGCCCCTCCAGCAGGATGAGTCGCTCCACCTGCTCGGGGAAGACCCCGGCATAGGCGGAGGCGATCAAGGCCCCGAGGGAGTGGCCAAGCAGCGTGAAGGCCGTCCAGCCCGCCGCCTGAGCGATCTGGTAGAGATCGTCCAGCCAGTCGACAAAGACATAGGGCGTGCTCTTGTGATCCGAGCGACCGTGCCCCGGCAGATCGATGCAGACCAGCTGAAAGTGGGTCAGATAGGGGGCAAGGGGCACAAAGCTCGCACTGTTGTCGAGCCAGCCATGTAGCGCAACCAGCAAGGGTTTGCTGGTCTGCTCATCCGGCATTGGCTGACTCTCAAGCAAGGCCACCCGGCGGCCATCGGCCAGGGTCAGGAAACGCTCCTGCAGCACGGTCTTCACTCCTGGTCCTAGCGGCGCAGCGGCCGTCTCGGCCAGTAGGGATCATAGAAGGGGTCGTAGAAGTAGGGATCCACATAGCTAACCTCTACCTCCTTGACCGGCGGCCACAGCTTGCTGCCCGTCACCTTGAGCACCGAGAAGCGGTATTTGTGCTCGCCTATCTGGCTGTCGAGCGGCTTGTCGATGGTGCCAAGCACCGTCAGGCTGCGCCCCTTGGCATAGAGGGTCGGGTCGACAAAGCCCTGCATGATGGCCAGAAAACGGCCCGGGCTCTGCTCGGTCTGCTCTGGCACCCCGTTGGACTTGAGCGGCAGATAGACCACCTCGATGACGCTCTGATCCGCCTTGTTGTGTACTGCCGAGATGACCCCGCTCCAGCGGGCCGGTTTGCCCTCCAGGCCGGCAAGGGCCGGCTGGTAGGCCACCAGCTGGTTGGCGGGCTCATAGGCCAGCTCTTTCGGGACCGAGCTGCAGGCACCGAGCAAGAGCCCTGCGGCCCCCATCACCATTGCACGCTTCAACATGTCACGCTCCTCTGGCCGGATGAAACCGGCCTGTCAACCACCCGCAATGGGGCATGTTCCCAGCGGCGTGAGCGACATGCCTGCCACTCCCGCCCTTATTCGCGACCCGGCAGCTTCTTCCAGGTCACCTTGTCACGCAAATAGACCGGGGTCGCCTGCTCCACCGCCACCGCTTCGCCCGCCAGCCAGGCGCTGCGCGCCAGTGGCAGCATGTCTTCTGCCGCCGGGAAACGCACCTGACTCGCTACCAGCTCGTCGGCAAGACCACTCAAAATCTCGCCATAGGTCTCAAAACCGGTGCCGACGCAGGTCACCCGACCCGCCAGCTTGCCACGGACGTCAACCAGTGCCGCGGGATCGCTCACCACCTCGTCGCCCACCAGCTGCATGCGGCCGTCGATCAGCTCATAACGGCCGAAATAGACCTCGTTCATCCGCGCATCGATGGCGGTCAACACCTGTTCGGCGCCATCCAGTCGGTGGGCGCCTTGCGCCATGGCGGCCAGGGTGGAGATGCCGATCAGCGGCACGCCGGCCCCAAATGCCAGGCCCTGCGCCACACCGATGCCGATCCGCACCCCGGTAAAGGAGCCGGGACCACGGCCAAAGGCAATGGCATCGAGCTCATCCAAGGTTATCCCGGCGTCGTCCAACACAGCCTGAACCATGGGCAGGATCTTGCGGGTGTGATCCCGCGGCGCCTCCTCCCAGCGGGAGAACACCTGCGCCCCCACCAGCAAGGCGGCGGAGCAGGCTTCGGTGGCGGTATCAACGGCCAGGATCTTCAACTCGTTCATGCTTTCCAATCTCTATAAAATCAGTCAATTACATAATCTGCAAGCAGACAGTGCCAGCAGTTTTTCAAAATGTTGCAAGGCTTGGCCGGCCGCGGCCGCGCAAACGCGATCACCGACCGGCGAGCGCCTGCTGCTCAAAGAAATTCCCCAGCATCGCCAGCTCCCGGGTCCGTGGAATGGCGGGCAGACTCTTGATAAAGGTGGCACCGTAGGGCTTGTTGACCATGCGGGGATCACAGATGACCAGTACTCCGTGATCACTGCGATCACGGATGAGCCGCCCCACCCCCTGTTTCAAGGCGATCACCGCCTTGGGCAACTGGATATCGGCGAAAGGATCGCCGCCCCTGAGCTTGCAGTCGTCCACTCGCGCTTTAAGCTGCGGATCATCGGGGCTGGCAAACGGCAGCTTGTCGATGATAACACAGGAGAGCGCCGCCCCCCGCACGTCGATCCCCTCCCAGAAGCTGCTGGTCGCCACCAGCACGGCGCGGCCATTCTCGACGAACTCCTTGAGCAATCGCTGCTTGTTGTCCTCCCCCTGCAGCAGGACGGTACGGCCGATCTCCCGGCGCAGCACCTCGGCCACCTGCCGCATTACCTGATGGCTGGTACAGAGAAAAAAACAGCCCCCCGGCGTCTTGTTGATGAGCGGGATCATCAAATTGGCCAGCTGCTCGCCACGGCCAAAGGCATTGGGCTCGGGCAGAAAGCGCGGCACGCACAGCCGCGCCTGCTCGCTATAGTCGAACGGGCTGTCGAGAATAAGCTCGGCACTGCCAGCCAGTCCCAGCTCGGCTTTGAAGTGATCAAAGCGCATGTCCACCGTCAGGGTGGCCGAGGTAAACACCCAGGCGACCTCTGGGCGCAGCACCTCGGCGCCAAAGCGCTCGGCCACCGACAGCGGGGTCAGGTTGAGGGTGAAATGGAGCCGCGAGCAGTCGTACCAGTAGGAGAAACCGGTCTGGTTGATGGCCAATACCTCTCCCAACCGGGTGCGCAGCTCACTGATCCGCTCGAAACAGTGATCCAGCTGCTCGCCGCGCCCGAGCGCCAGTTTCAGCACCTCGTAGCAGAGTCCGAGGGCATCGTTGAGGCGGGCCAGCGCCTGGCCCCAGAGCGGCTGGCGCAGCATGTCGCGGGTGTTGCCGCGCCCACCGTCCACCCCGAAGGCGAGCCGCAGATCCTGGCTGGCAATGGCAAGCCGGTCGGCCGCCTTGCCGAGCTGGGCCATGTCGTGGGCCTCGGCCCGATAGGCGAGCTGGATATCCTGCGCCAGATCCAGGATGGTGCGGCTGCCCACCGATTTGCCGAAGTAGTTGGTGGCGATCTCGGGCAGCTGGTGCGCTTCGTCAAACACGTAAACCTGTGCTTCGGGCACCAGCTCGCCAAATCCGGTGTCTTTGACCGCCATGTCGGCGAAGAAGAGGTGGTGGTTGATCACCACAACCTGGGCATCCATGGCACGGCGGCGGGCCACCACCAGATGGCAGTCGTCGTAATAGGGGCAGTCGCGACCGAGGCAATTTTCATTGGTGCTGGTGACGTGCGCGAGGATTTCGGCGTTCTCCTGCAGCCCCGGAATATCCCCCACGTCGCCGTTGTCGGTGGCGGTGGACCAGGACTTCACCTTGACCAGATCATTGAGCACTTCCGGTTTTTGCAGGTGGGATTCGCTGAGCAGCCGGTTCATCCGCTCGATGCACAGATAGTTGCTGCGCCCCTTGAGCAGGGCCACCGGCGGGGTATAGGAGAGCGCCCCCGTGATGGTGGGGAGATCGCGGTAGAAAAGCTGCTCCTGCAGGTTCTTGGAGCCGGTGCTGATCACCACCCGTTTGCCGGATTCCAGCGCCGGCACCAGGTAGGCGTAGGTCTTGCCGGTACCGGTGCCCGCCTCCACCAGCAAGCGACCATGCTCCTTGATGGCACGCGCCACCGCCTCGGCCATCTCCAGTTGCGGGGCACGGGCTTTGAAGCCGTCGATATGGCTGGCCAGAGGGCCGTCTGGCTTGAACAGGGTCTGGATGGTCAAAAGGGCGTCCCGCAGCAAAAGGGGGCATTATGCCAAAAGTGTGGCAAAAGCGGGACTGATTCTGCGCCTAGACGAAGAGATCGATCTGGTGATCGGGATCCGGCTTGTGATCGTCCTCTTCAGATGCTGGCTGATCACGCTTGGCCGATGGATAAGGCTGCTGGCGCTGCTGGGAGTCACCGTTGTCGGTGCTGGTCTTGCGCAGCTGATGCTTCTGGCTGATCTGGGTCACTTCCCGCTTGATGTCGTCACTGCTCGGGGCAGCCGGTGCCCGGGGCAGAATGGGGAATAACAGGTCCTGACTGGGCATGATGTCGCCTCCTCTGGCTCACCTTGTCTAGTTATCGACCAGAGAACCGTTTTCTCAACTTTAATCGACCAAATCACATTTTCCGGTTGCTTTTTCCGTCAAGGCAGGTAGTTTAAATCGGGCGTCAACTACGACATCTTATTTGTAAAGGATTGATTACATGCAGTTCACCAGCCTGAAGACTCATCACCACCATCATCATCCCGAATAGTCTTTCAGGAGGTTGACTGCTGGAAGACACTTAACTGGTGACTTCCAAAAGGACCGCAAGATTCATAAGCCCTCGGAAGCACTGACTTCCGAGGGCTTTTTCGTTTTTGACTAGAAGGAAATCGAGCAATGGAAACACAACGTCTGCGCATCGCCATGCAAAAATCCGGTCGCCTGAGCCAGGACTCCCAGGCCCTGTTCAAGAGCTGCGGCCTCAAGATCAACCTGCGCGAACAGCGCCTCATCGCCCATGTCGAGAACATGCCCATCGACATCCTGCGGGTACGCGATGACGACATCCCGGGGCTGGTGATGGAAGGGGTGGTCGACCTTGGCATCATCGGCGAGAACGTGCTGGAAGAGGTGCAGCTCATCCGCGCCTCCCAGGGCCAGCCCTTTGCGGTCAAGACCCTCAAGCAGCTCGACTTCGGCGGCTGCCGCCTCTCCCTGGCGGTACCGGACGACGTCACCTACACCGGGCCACAGAGCCTCGCCGGCAAGCGCATCGCCACCTCTTACCCGGGGCTGCTCAAGCGCTTCTTCGACGAAAAAGGGCTCGGCTTCAAGAGCGTGATGCTGGGCGGTTCGGTGGAAGTGGCCCCCCGCGCAGGCCTGGCCGATGCCATCTGCGATCTGGTCTCCACCGGCGCCACCCTGGAGGCCAACGGCCTCAAAGAGGTGGAAGTGATCTACCGCTCCAAGGCGGTACTGGTGCAGGCCCCCAACCCCTTGTCCGATGCCAAGCAGAAGATCATCGACACCCTGCTGCCCCGTATTCAGGGAATGCAGCAGGCGCGCGAGAGCAAGTACATCATGCTGCACGCGCCCAAGGACAAGCTCGATGCCATCACCGATCTGCTGCCGGGCGCCGAGCGTCCCACCATCATGCAGCTGGCGGGCGAGACCAACCAGGTGGCGCTGCACGTCGTCTCCAGCGAGACCCTGTTCTGGGAAACCATGGAACAGCTCAAGGCCCTCGGCGCCAGCTCCATTCTGGTGCTGCCCATCGAAAAAATGATGGAATAAGGAAGGGACATCATGCAGACCCTGATCTGGAAGACCCTCTCCCCCGCCCAGCAGGCCGACGTGCTGACCCGGCCGGCCCTGAGTGACGAAGCCGACATCGGCGCTGTGGTGCGGGAGATCATCGCTGCGGTACGCAGCCGGGGCGATGAGGCCCTGCGCGAGCTGAGCCAGCGCTTCGAGCGCGCCCCGCGCCAGCAACTGCAGGTGAGCGACGCCGAAATCGAGGCCGCCTGCGCCCGCTTGGGTGACGACATCAAGGGCGCCATCGAGGTGGCCATCGCCAACATTCGTACCTTCCACGCCGCGCAAGTGCAACCCGTGGTGCGGGTCGAGACCCAGCCCGGGGTGGTGTGCGAGCTGCGCACCCAGCCCATCAGCCGGGTCGGTCTCTATGTGCCGGGGGGCAGCGCGCCGCTCCCCTCCACCGTGATGATGCTGGCCATTCCAGCAGCTATCGCCGGTTGCCGTGAAGTGGTGCTCTGCACCCCGTCCCCGGCCAGCGACGAGATCCTGTTCGCCGCCCGCGCCTGCGGGGTCGAGAAGGTGTTCGCCATTGGCGGCGCCCAGGCCATCGCCGCCATGGCCTACGGCACCGAAACCATTCCCAAGGTGGACAAGATCTTCGGCCCGGGCAACGCCTATGTGACCGAAGCCAAGGGGCAGGTATCGCGCGACTGGCGCGGTGCCGCCATCGACATGCCCGCCGGCCCCTCCGAGGTGCTGGTCATTGCCGACGAGAGCGCCAACCCCGCCTTCGTGGCGGCGGATCTGCTCTCCCAGGCCGAACACGGCCCCGACAGTCAGGTGGTGCTGGTGACCACCTCGCCGCTGCTGGCCGACGCCATCAACGGCGAGATCAAGCGCCAGCTGGCCAAGTTGACTCGGCGCGATATCGCCGCGCAGGCGCTGGGCAGCAGTCTGGTGATCCTCTGCGACGATCTGGCAGAAGCCTGCGCCATCTCCAACGCCTACGCCCCGGAGCACCTGATCGTACAGACCCGCGCTCCCCGTGATCTACTGGATCAGCTTGAAAATGCCGGCTCCATCTTCCTTGGGGCATGGACACCGGAATCAGTCGGCGATTACGCCAGCGGTACCAACCACACCCTGCCCACCTATGGCTATGCCCGTACCTGCTCGAGCCTGGGCCTCGCCGATTATCAGCGCCGCTACACGGTGCAGGAGCTGAGCGAGCGCGGCATTCAGGGCCTTGGGCCCATCGTCGAACGCATCGCCCAGGCCGAAGGGCTTGATGGTCACAAGAACGCCGTCACCCTCAGGTTGAACGCCCTGGCCGCCGCGTCCCAACAAACAGCACAGCAGAAGGATTTGTCATGAGCATTGCCAACCTGGCGCGCCGCGTGGTGCGGGCCCTCACCCCTTATCAATCCGCTCGCCGCATCGGCGGCAAAGGCCACGTCTGGCTCAACGCCAACGAGGCGCCGCTGGCCTATCCCTTCACCATCGAGGGCAGCCGTCTCAACCGCTACCCCGAGTGCCAGCCGGCCGAGGTGGTGAACGGCTATGCCGCCTACGCCGGGGTCAACCCCGATCAGGTGCTGGTGAGCCGCGGCGCCGACGAGGCCATTGAGCTCTTGATCCGCACCTTCTGCGAAGCGGGTGAAGATCAGATCCTGATCTGCCCGCCCACCTACGGCATGTACGCCATCAGCGCCGAGACCTGCGGTGTCGGTATCGTCGAGCAGCCGCTGACCGCCAGCCGCCAGCCTGACTGGCCCGCCATTGCCGATCGCCTTTCCGACGTGAAGCTGGTGTTCCTCTGCTCCCCCAACAATCCCACCGGAGATCTGGTGGGCCGCGACGGCCTCATCGCCCTGCTGGAGAAAGCGCGGGATCGCGCCATCGTGGTGGTAGACGAGGCCTATATCGAGTTCTGCCCCGAGGCGTCCGTGGTGGACCTGCTGGCTCGCTTCCCCAATCTGGTGGTGACCCGCACCCTCTCCAAGGCCTTTGCCCTGGCGGGGATCCGCTGCGGCTTTACCTTAGGCCATCCCGAGGTGATCGCCATGCTGGCCAAGGTGATCGCCCCCTATCCCATCCCCGAGCCCATCGCCCAGATCGCGGCGCAGGCCCTCTCCCCCATGGGACTGGAGCTGATGCAGGAGCGAGTGGTGGAGCTCAACAAGCAGAAAGCCGCCTTCAAGGCCGCACTGGCAACCCTGCCCTGCGTGAAGGAAGTGTTCGAGGACAAGGGCAACTTCGTGCTGGTGCGCTTTGTGGATGGTGCCGCCGTCTTTGCCGCCATGAAGGCCGCCGGCATCATACTGCGGGATTTCTCGACCAAGCCTGGCCTGGACAACAGCATTCGGGTCACCATCGGCTATCAGGGCGAGATGGATGCCGTACTGGCCGTATTGCGTGACCAGCCCTCTCCCTCTTTTTAAGACAAGGATGTAGCGATGAAGACCCCGTTTTTGTTTATCGACCGCGACGGCACCCTGATTGAAGAGCCGGTCACCGACAAGCAGGTGGACAGCCTCGCCAAGCTGCGCTTCGAGCCCATGGTGATCCCGGTGCTGCGCGAATTGCAGGCCGCCGGCTACGTGCTGGTGATGGTGACCAACCAGGACGGGCTGGGCACCGCCAGCCTGCCGCTGGAGAACTTCCAGCCCCCCCACGACCTAATGATGCACCTGTTCGAATCGCAAGGGGTGAGCTGGGAGCAGGTGCTGATCTGCCCGCACTTCCCCACCGATGGCTGCAGCTGCCGCAAACCTCACCTCGGGCTGGTGAAGGAGTATCTCGCCTCCGGTCGCATCGACTTTGCCAACTCCTTCGTGATTGGTGACAGACAGACCGATCTGCAGCTGGCCGACAACATGGGCATTCGCGGTATTCGCTACCACCCGCAAGATCACGACTGGCTCGCCATCCGTGATCAGCTGCTGTCCAAGGGACGTGTGGCCGAAGTAGAGCGTTACACCAAGGAGACCCGCATTCAGGTTGCGGTGGATTTGGACAAGAGCGGCGGCAACCAGATCGCCACCGGCATCGGCTTCTTTGATCACATGCTGGATCAGATAGCGACCCACGCAGGTTTTCGGCTCAAGCTCAAAGTGAGCGGCGATCTGCACATCGACGATCACCACACAGTGGAAGACGTCGGGCTGGCGCTGGGTCAGGCGCTGCGCCAGGCCCTTGGCAACAAGCGCGGCATCGGCCGCTTCGGCTTCGTGCTGGCGATGGACGAGGTGCAGGCGGTGATCGACGGTCGCCCCCGCCTGGTTGACGGCGCCAATGACAGCACCCAGGCCCCCTCGCTGACCGAGCTGGACGTGGCCACCGCGCTCGACTTGAGCGGCCGCCCCTACTTCGTGTTCGACTGCCCAAGCGGTTTTGGCCGCGACAGCGTGGGCGAGATGGCCACCGAGATGGTGCCCCACTTCTTCCGCTCCCTTTCGGACGCCATGGCCATTACCTTGCAGATGAAGGTGGGCAGCGGCAACACCCACCACCAGGTGGAGGCGCTGTTCAAGGGCTTTGGCCGCGCCCTGCGTCAGGCCATTCAGGTGGAAGGGAGCGAGCTTCCCTCCAGCAAGGGAGTGCTGTGATGGATATAAGCAAGCAGAAGCTGGTCATTATCGACACCGGCTGCGCCAATCTGGCCTCGGTCAGAATGGCATTCGAGCGTCTCGGCGTGCAGCCGCTGGTCTCCAGCCAGGCGGCCGATATCGAGCAGGCGGACAAGCTGATCCTGCCCGGCGTCGGCACTGCGGTGGCCGCCATGAATAATCTCAACGAACGGGGGCTGGTGCCGCTCATTCGCGCCGCCAAGCAGCCGCTGCTGGGTTTTTGCCTCGGCATGCAGATGCTGGCGGAGGCGTCCGAAGAGAGCATGGCGGCCGATGGCAAGACCCATGCCTTGATCGATTGCCTTGGCATAGTACCGGGCAGGATCAAGCTGATGGAGGTGGGCAACCTGCGCCTGCCCCACATGGGCTGGAACCAGATTGAGCACGACGAGACCCATCCTCTGCTCAAGGGGATCCCGAGCGGCAGCTACTTCTACTTCGTGCACTCCTATGCGCTGGAGGTGACCGAGGCGACGCTGGCGACCTGTGACTACGGCAAGCCTTTCACCGCCATCGTGGGCGGGGTTGCAGAGCACAGCAATTTCTTTGGCGCCCAATTCCACCCGGAGCGCTCCGGCGCGGCCGGTGCCCGCCTACTGCAAAACTTTTTGGAGCTGTAACAAGGATGATTATCCCAGCCATTGATCTGATTAACGGCCAAGTCGTGAGGCTCTATCAGGGCGACTACGGCCAGAAGACCGCCTACAGCGACAGCCCGCAGGCCCGCTTCGACGAATATGTTTCCCAGGGGGCGGTGCAACTGCACCTGGTGGACCTTGACGGTGCCAAGGATGCCAAGGCGCGCCAGCTCCCCCTCATCGCCCAGCTGCTGTCGGCCACCGAAGCACCGGTGCAGGTGGGGGGCGGTGTGCGCAGCGAGCAGGATGTGGCTGACCTCTTGGCCGCCGGCGCCAGCCGGGTGGTGATCGGCTCCACCGCCGTCAAATCGCCGGAACTGGTGGCCAGCTGGATGGAAAAATACGGCCCCGAGCGCATCGTGCTGGCACTGGACGTCAACATTGATGCCCAGGGCAATCGCCATATCGCGGTGGCCGGCTGGCAGGAGAACAGCGGGGTGACCATCGAGGCGCTGATCGAGCGCTTTCTGCCCGCCGGTCTCAAGCACGTGCTCTGTACCGACATCAGCCGTGATGGCACCCTCTCAGGCACCAACGTCGAGCTCTACCGGGATCTCTGCGCCCGTTATCCGAGCGTCGGCTTTCAGGCCTCCGGCGGCATTGGCGGCATCGAAGACATCGAGGCGCTCAAGGGTTCAGGGGTCAAGGGGATCATCCTCGGCCGCGCCCTGCTGGAGGGCAAGTTCTCGGTAGGGGATGCCATCGCCTGCTGGGGGAATGGCAGCCTGTAAACAAGCCGCAGCGTCGCCATCAGGACGTCGATTGAGAGAGAGGCTCCCTGCCGGGCCATCCGGCCGGAAGCCTCTTCATCAAGGGGTAAATCGAGGTAAGTCCTTATTACTTGGTAACAATTGACTCTATACTCGAATTCACTGAGACAACGTCACGGAGGACCTATGTTTACATCTCACTCCGCCACCATCCTGATTGTCGATGACTCACCCGAAAATCTGATGGTGCTGACCGACCTGCTCTCTCCCACCTATCGGGTGCTCGCCGCCCAGAGCGGGGAGAAGTGTCTGCGGATCGCCACTGGCAAGACAATCCCGGATCTCATCCTGCTGGATGTGATGATGCCTGGCATGGACGGCTATGAGGTGCTCAAACAGCTGCGTATTACCCCTGCAACCAGTCGTATTCCGGTGGTGCTGCTCACCGCCCTCGCCGACCCCCAGAGCGAGGAGTACGGTCTGTCGCTGGGAGCCGCCGACTACATTACCAAGCCCATCAAACCGGCCATCGTCCAGGCGCGGGTGCGCACCCAGCTGGAGGCCAAACAGGCCCGCGACGGCCTGCAGAATCAGAACGCGGCGCTGGAGGCCGAGGTGGCACGCCGGATGACCGAGAACGACCTCATTCAGCAAGTCTCCATCCGGGCACTCGCCCATCTGGCGGAGATCCGCGACCCCGAGACCGGCAATCACATCTTGCGCACCCAGGGCTACGTCAGGCAACTGGCCTGTGCGCTGGCCAGTCACCCCCGTTTTACCGACACCCTGACCCCCCGCTACATCGATCTGCTGAGCCGCTCGGCGCCGCTGCACGACATCGGCAAGGTGGGCATTCCGGATCAGATCCTGCTCAAACCGGACAAGCTGACCCCGGCGGAGTGGCAGATCATGCGCACCCACGCCAAGCTCGGCAGCGACGCCATCGAAGAGGCCGAGCGGGACATCGAGCAGCCGCTGGTGTTTCTCACCCTGGCCAAGGAGATCGCCCACTGGCATCACGAAAAGTGGGATGGCAGCGGCTATCCCGACGGCCTGCAAGGGGACGCCATCCCGCTCTCGGCCCGCCTGATGGCACTGGCGGACGTGTTCGATGCGCTCATCAATGTGCGAGTCTACAAGGCGGCCATGCCCTATGAAGAGGCGCGCGCCCTGATCCTCTCCGGCAGCGGCCAGCATTTCGACCCGGATGTGGTGACGGCATTTGACAACCACTTCGAGCAGTTCGTCGCCATCGCCGAGCGCTACCAGGATGACAATGAGGCCAGACATGGCTGAGCAGCCCTCGTTGACCCGGGCCCATGTGCTCAACGTCGTGCTCACCTATGCCGCAGTGGCGAGCCTGTGGATCCTGCTCTCCGACAAGGCGGTGGAGTGGTTGTTCAGCACCCCGGCCCAGTTCGCGCTGGCCAGCACCATCAAGGGGTGGCTGTTCATCCTCATCACCGCCACCATGCTCTATACCATGCTGCGCCGGCGCATCGACCAGCCGACGGTGACCACTTCCCCTTCCCGGCGCCAGCTGTTGCCGTTCGTGCTGCTCAACGGCCTGATCCTGGCCCTGACCGCCATGGCCATCGCCCAGAACATCAACCTGACCCAGGACAAAGAGGCCGCCCGGCTCGAAACCATTGCCGATCTCAAGAGCAAACGCATCACCGAATGGCTCAGCGCCCG
This sequence comes from Aeromonas sp. QDB39, assembly GCF_027707585.1. NCBI lineage: Bacteria > Pseudomonadati > Pseudomonadota > Gammaproteobacteria > Aeromonadales > Aeromonadaceae > Aeromonas > Aeromonas sp. QDB39. The sequence continues at coordinate 22,794 of NZ_JAPCIV010000042.1, forward strand.
GGAATTTGACGCCCACATTCTGTTTGAAAATCCGCAATATGCCGCCCTCTATCGCGAAGCCCAAGCCACCCGTGCCGGTCATGCCAACCTGATGACCAAACTGGACGAATTTATCTCCATTCGCCGCTTCAGTGCCGCCAGCGTGCTCTCGCCAGAAGGCAACCTGCTGTGGCACACCCCGGATGCCAGCGGCCTGAGCGCCCAGTTGCGCGCAGCGTTGAAGGACGCAAAAAGCGGCAGCATCACCCGGGTCGGCCCCTATCTGGACGAACAGGGTCAAGCCCGCCTCGACTTTATCGCCCCACTCCCCATGGCGGGCGACAAGTCACCTTTCATCGTGCTGCAGATAAGCCGCAGTGACTGGCTCAACAACATTCTCAAGTCATGGCCGGTGCCGGACAGCAGCGGTGAGGCCCTGCTGTTTCGCCGCAGCGGCGATCAGATCCAGTTTCTCAACGATGTGCGCTATCGCCCCGGTTCGGCTCTCACCCTGCATTTGCCCGTCAGCAGCAAGGAGTTGCTGGCAGTCCAGTTCCTGCAGCAGAGTCGCAATGAAGAGGGCAAGGCGCTCTTCTTTGGCAAGGATTACCGCAACACGCCGGTATTTGGCACCGTACAGCCGGTCATGGGCACCGACTGGTATCTGCTGGCCAAGATAGACAAGGCCGAACTCACCCGGGCGGAGCTCAAAGAGAGCGTCTGGATTGGGCTCATTGGCCTGCTGGTGCTGCTTATCGCCAACACCGGCATCGTGCTGCTGCGCCAGCACACCCGACTGCAGATGGCCGAGCAGGTTCGCCAGTCCCAAGCCGGCCGCCTGCAGGCGCTGCAACTGCTCTCCGCCATCGCCGACAGCTCGGAAGATGCCATCTTCGCCAAGGACAGAGAGGGCAAATATATCCTGTTCAACCGCGCCGCCAGCCAGTTCGTCGGCAAATCGGCCAGCGAGATGCTGGGTCAGGACGACATGGCCATCTTTCCCCCCGATCAGGCCCGCATGCTGATGGCACTGGGTGAACAGGTGATCGCCAACAACCGGGTACAGACTCAGGAGGAGTACCTGACCCTACCAGGCGGCGAGCGTGTGTTTCTCGCCACCAAGGGGCCGCTGCAGGACAGCGATGGCCAGGTGATAGGCATCTTCGGCATCTCTCGCGACATCACGGATTTCAAGCGGGCCGAAGCGGGCCTGCGCGAGCGGGAGGGGCTGTTTCGCGCCCTGGTGGAACAGTCACTGGCCGGCATCTACATCATCCAGCAGGGTCAGCTCTGTTACATCAACCCAGGTTTTGCCCGCCTGTTCGGCTACGCCTCGACCGCTACCCTGCTCAAAATTGGCACCCTGCACGCCCTCGCCAGTCCGAAAGACAGCGCCAGGGTGGCTGAGCAGCTGCAACGCTGCGAACAGGAAGACAGCGAGATCCACACCCGCTTCACCGCCCTGCACCACGACCACCAGAACATCGAGATGGAGCTCTATGGGCGCCGTGTCGACTATCGCGGCCAACCTGCCGTGCTTGGTCTGCTGCTGGATGTCACCGAGCGCGAACAGGTCGAGCAGGCCCTGACCCGTCAAGCCAGCGAGCTTCGCCAGCAAAACAATGAACTGGAGCGGTTCAACAAGGTGATGGTGGACCGGGAGCTGGCCATGCTGGCCCTCAAGCACAAGATCAACGAGCTGTCACTTCAGCTCGGGCAACAACCCCCCTATCCGCAGGCCCCCACCCCGCCGGAGGAGTCCCTATGACGCGCTGGTCTTCACTGTGGCATCCTCGCCAGCCCAGACAGCGCTGGGGGGTCTGCCTGCTGGCGGTGTTGCTGCCCGTGCTGATGCTGCAGATCCGGGTCCAGCTGCCCATCGCCTTTGGCGAGCGGCCGCTGCTGGTGCTGTTCATGCTGCCCATCACCGTCTGCGCCCTGCTCGGTGGCCTGCTGCCCGGCCTGCTCTGTACCCTGGTGAGCGGTCTGCTCACTACCTACTTTCTACTCGCCCCGCTTCACGAGCTGCGCATCGGCGCCGGGCAGGATCTGGTGCAGTGGGGCATTCTGATCGCCAATGGCGTTCTCATCAGCCTGCTCAGCGCAGCCATGCACCGCTCCCGCGCCCGGGAAACCCAGCGCTGGCAGGAGCTCAGCAGCATCCAGTCCCGCCTGCAACAAAGCGAGACCCGCTTCCAGGCCACCTTCGAGCAGGCTGCGGTCGGCATCGCCCTGGTCTCCCCGGATGGCAAGTGGCTGCGGGTCAACCGGCGGCTGTGCGACATGCTGGGCTACCAGGCCGACGAGCTGATGGGCATGACCTTCCAGCAGATCACCCACCCGGATGATCTCTTCATCGACCAGACCTACGTCGCCCAGATGCTGGCGGGCGAACGGCAGCACTACACCCTGGAGAAGCGTTACCTGCGCAAGGGCGGCGAGGTCCTCTGGATCACCCTGACGGTGGCGCTGGTCAAGGACCTCAAGGGAAAACCGGATTATTTCATCTCGGTCATCGAGGATCACCAGCAGCGCAAGGAGACCGAAGAGGCGCTGCGCCGCAACGAAGGGATCCTGCGCGAATCCCAGCACCTGGCCAAGATCGGCAACTGGCGCTGGAACATCGCCGACGACAGCCACTTCTGGTCGCCGGAGATCTACCGCATCTATGGCCGCGATCCCTCCCTGCCCCCCGCCATCTACCCCGAGGTGAGGAAGTACTTCACCCAGGATGGCTGGCGCGCCATCGCCCAGTCGGTCGAGCGCTGTCTGCAGGATGGCCTGCCCTACGAGTGCGATGCCGAGGTGATCCACGAACAGGGCGAACCCATCTGGATCATCGCCCGTGGCGCCGCCCTGCGTGCCAACGACGGCACCATCGTCGAGCTGTATGGCACGGTGCAAGACATCACCGAACGCAAGCTGGCCGAGCAGCAACTGTTGCACAACCAGCAGGTGGCCCTCGATACCCAGCGCCGCGCCAGGCTGGCGGCGCTCAACCTGATGGACGACGCCATCAGCGCCCGCATCCGCGCCGAAACCACCAGCAGCGCCCTGCGCGAGAGCGAGCAACGACTGCTGATGGCCCAGGAGGGAGCCCACGTCGGGATCTGGGAGTGGAACATGCAGGGTGGCCGGCTCTTCTTCTCCCCTGAATGCGCCCGCCTCTATGGCCGCAGCGCCGAGCAGCTCAGCGAGTTCAAGCAGTGGCACAGCTGCCTGCACCCGGACGACAAGCCCCGTCTCGACAAGTTGCTGGCGGAGCTGCCGGCAAGCGGTAAACCCATCGAGATCGAATTTCGGATCCTCTTGCCAAACGGCGATGTACGCTGGCTCAGCAGCAAGGGCAGCATCTACCGGGATGCCCAGCAGCGCCCGCTGCGCCTGCTCGGCATCCACCTCGACATCACCGAGCGCAAGCAGGCCGAGCAGCAGTTGCGCCAGCTTTCACTGGCGCTGGAGCAGAGTCCGGATGGCGTCTTCATCACCGATACCCAGGCCCGCATCGAATATGTCAACGTCGCCTTCCTGGCTGCCAGCGGCTACCAGCAGAGCGAGGTGATAGGGCAGACTCCCTCTCTGCTGCGCTCCGGCCTCACCCCCAAGGCCACCTACATCGCCCTGTGGGATGCCATCAAGCGCGGCCAGCGCTGGCACGGCGAGTTCATCAACCGGCGCAAGGACGGCTCTCATTATCAGGTGCTCGCCACCGTCTCTCCCATTCGCCAGGAGAATGGAGCCGTGACCCACTACGTGACGGTGCAGGCCGACATCACCGAGAAGAAGCAGCTCGGCGAGGAGCTGGACCAGTACCGCTACCACCTGGAGGAGATGGTCAACGAACGCACCCTGCAGCTGGCTCAGGCCCATCAACGGGCGGAGAGTGCCAACCGCGCCAAGAGTGCCTTCCTGGCCAACATGAGCCACGAGATCCGCACCCCGATGAACGCCATTTTGGGGCTCACCTACCTGCTCAAGCGCGACACGCCGGATCACACCCAGCAGGATCGACTGGAGAAGATCGACAACGCCGCCCAGCACCTGCTCACCATCATCAACGACATCCTGGATCTCTCCAAGATCGACGCGGGCAAGATGGCACTGGAGCAGAGCGACTTCTCCCTTACCGCCATGCTGGACAACGTCAGCGCCTTGATGAGCGAGCAGGCTCGTGCCAAGAGGCTCACCATCATAGTCGACATCGGCGATACCCCGGCCTGGGTGCACGGCGACATCACCCGCCTGCGTCAGGCGCTGCTCAACTACGCGGCCAACGCCATCAAATTCACCGAACAGGGCTCGGTCACCCTGCGGGTCAGGGTGGACCACCCGCTTGCCGGCGGCTATCTGCTGCGCTTCGAGGTGGAGGATACCGGCATCGGCATCAGCCCGGAGCAGAGCGAGAAGCTGTTTCAGGCTTTCGAGCAGGCGGATGTCTCCACCACCCGCAAATATGGCGGCACCGGCCTTGGGCTTGCCATCACCAGCCGGCTTGCCACCCTGATGGGCGGGGAAGTCGGGGTCACCAGCACCCTTGGCAAGGGCAGCTGCTTCTGGTTTACCGCCCGCCTCGCGGTGGGTCAGGGCGAACCGCAGCAACCGGCGCCGCTCGAACAGACGGTGCAGCAGGCCCTCTTCTTTGCCAACCACGCCAGGGTACTGCTGGTGGAGGACAACGCCATCAACCGCGAGGTGGTGCTGGAGCTGCTCAACAACAGCGGCCTCGTCATCGAGACGGCGGTCAATGGCCAGGAGGCGCTGGAGCGCGTCAGCCAGCACCCGTTCGATCTCATCCTGATGGACATACAGATGCCGCTGATGGATGGCTACAGCGCGACCCGGGCCATCAGGGCCCTGCCGGGCTGGGAGCAGGTTCCCATTCTGGCGCTGACCGCCAGTGCCTTCGAAGAAGACAGAAAGGCCTGCGAATCCGCCGGCATGAATGACTTCATCGCCAAACCGGTGACCCCCGCCAAGCTGTTCGAGGCGCTGCAGCAGTGGCTGCCCCACAGCACGGCCGCCGCCCCCAAATACCAGCGGCGGACAACCGACCTGCTGACTGGCCCCCTCACCCGCCTGCAAAACCTGCCCGGGATGGATCTGCAACAGGGGCTGGCGGCGCTGCAGGGCAACCAGAGCAAATACGTCGCCCTGCTGCGCCACTTCGCCAGCGAGCACAGTCAGGACATGCAGCAGCTGGAGAGCCATCTACATGCTGGCGACAGGCCGGCCGCCAGCCGGCTGATCCACACCCTGCGCGGGGTGGCCAGCACCCTCGGGCTGGTGGAACTGGCCGCCCAGAGCCAACAACTGGAGCAGGATCTGGCCAACAACAGCCAGCCCCTGGCCGAGCGGATGGCACCGATCGCTCGCCTCCTCAGCGAACTGCCCAGTCTGCTGGGGGAAGAAGATCCCAGCCCCGCCGCGAGCGCCGCGCCGCTTGGCAGCCACGGGCAGCAACAGCTGCTGCGCCAGATTGAAGAGTTGCTGGTGCAGAGCGACACCGCCGTGATCCCGCTGTTTGAGCAGTACGCGGCCCCCCTGCTGCTCGCCTTGGGGACGCCAGGCGAGATCCTGGCTCGCCAGCTGAAAGTGTTTGATTTTGATGGTGCCCTGCTCACCCTTCGTGAGCTGCTGGCAGCAGATGGCTCTCAGCCAGGTTTGAGCGGCCAGGCGCCTGCTGGCACCAGCCGGCATCAGGGCGCGAGCAAGCTTGATAAAGGGTTGAATCACTGAATAAAGTCGTGCATATAGTGGTACTCCCCCGAGTGAAGACACCGCCCGTTTCGGGTCTCTTTTTCCCGCTCAGGAACCCGCTGTTAAAGCATGCAAGCCACCTTTTTCACTCGCCGCCGGGCCCCTGGGCCCGTTGGCAACAACGTTAGTTTTAACAGTGCTTTACATGGAGCAACGAGCATGTTGTCAAAGCGTATTATCCCCTGCCTCGACGTCAAAGATGGCGTGGTGGTCAAGGGAGTGCAGTTTCGTAATCACGAGGTGATGGGCGGCATCGTCGAGCTGGCCCGCCGCTACGCCAGCGAAGGGGCCGACGAGCTGGTGTTCTACGACATCACCGCCTCGAGCGATGAGCGGGTGGTGGACAAGAGCTGGGTAAGCCGGGTGGCCGAAGTCATCGACATCCCCTTCTGCGTTGCCGGCGGCATCAAGAGCGTGGAGGATGCCCGCCAGATCCTGGAGTTCGGGGCCGACAAGGTCTCCATCAACTCGCCGGCGTTGGCCGATCCCACCCTCATCACCCGACTGGCCGAACGCTTCGGCGTGCAGTGTGTGGTGGTGGGCATCGACTCCTATTTTGATGCGCAGAGCGGTCACTATCAGGTCAAACAGTTTACCGGCGACGAGAGCCGCACCCGCACCACCGCCTGGCATACCCTGGATTGGGTGCAGGAGGCGCAAAAGCGTGGAGCCGGTGAAATCGTGCTGAACGTGATGAACCAGGATGGCATGCGCCAGGGCTATGATCTCGAGCAGCTCAAGCTGGTGCGGGCCGTCTGCAAGGTGCCGCTCATCGCCTCCGGCGGCGCCGGTGCCATGGAGCACTTTCGCGATGCCTTCACCCTCGCCGACGTGGACGGAGCGCTGGCCGCCTCCGTGTTCCACAAAGGCCTTATCCCCATTCCCGAACTGAAACGCTGGCTGAAAACCGAAGGAGTCGCCATCCGTGAATAATCAAGCAGTAAACAACGAGCAGTCGCTCGCCGAACGCCTGGACTGGGCAAAATGTGACGGCATGATCCCCGCCATCGTCCAGCATGCCGCCAGCGGCGAAGTGCTGATGCAAGGTTTTATGACCCGGGAAGCTTTGGATAAAACCCTGGCGACCAGTCAGGTCACCTTCTTCAGCCGCAGCAAGCAGCGCCTCTGGACCAAGGGGGAGAGCTCGGGCCATGTGCTCCAGCTGGTCGCCATCACCACCGACTGCGATCAGGACTCCCTGCTGATCGCCGCCAACCCCGTCGGCCCCACCTGCCATCTGGGCAACCCCTCCTGCTTCGACGGCCACCCCGTGCCGCCCCTTGGCTTCCTGGCCGAGCTCGAGCAGATCTTGGCAGCCCGCAAAGGCGCGGATCCGGCCACCAGCTACACCGCCAGCCTCTATGCCAAAGGCACCAAGCGCATCGCCCAGAAGGTGGGTGAAGAGGGTGTCGAAGTGGCGCTGGCCGCCATGGCCAAGGATCGGGAGGAACTTATCAACGAATCCGCCGATCTGCTCTATCACCTGACCGTGCTGCTGCAAAATGAGGGGCTGGGATTGCAGGATGTCGTTCAGCGGCTTTATGAACGGCATAATAAATAAATTTTCTTATTGCTTAACGGGCTATTCAGCCCGTTAAGCTCAGTCAAATGACATCGCTAACTCAACCCAGTTTCTATATACCGACATATCTAATCTGGATTTTTCATATAGCTCTGCATTTAAAATGTAATACTTCAGAGCCTCGCAGTGCTCATCTCTATTAAATCGAGAATGCTGATCAATTAAAATTTTATTTTGTTCTAATAGATGAACAGATGCATTATTGTGTTCACCAAGATAACTCCAAAGATAGTCTCTGATTAAATTTTCAATTTGAATACTGTATTCACCAGAAACAAATTCGACTCCCTGCACTGCTCTCATGGAGAGATATATTGAGCCTTGCAGTTCATTTAATGCCTTTGGTTTTATTTCCTGCATCTTTACATTTGCCAGTTTCTGTCTGCTTCTTGCCATTGTGATTATCATTTCATAATCGGATGGTTTTATCTCATGTAATGCAAGCATATAAGCCAAGAAGACTACATTAATATCGTCTTTCTCTAAATTTAAAAGTACCAATGTCATACGGTCAATTAACTTCTCTGTACTTCGCAAAGATAAGTGGCATGCATCAGATATGGATGACAATACTGTGATAATAGCTTCTATATTTAACCCTTTAGGCCAAACATTATCAAAAGAATGATCTACAAGTACACTATTAGATAAATTACTTTCTATAAAATGTCGTTTTGAACCAGCTAACAAGCTAAAGCGCCTACTAAAAAAACGACTTAAATATGTATGTGCATCAAAATCAGCGCCGTAAATCACCTTCACTGCATGTTGCAATTGCTCGGTATCCGTTGCCAATACAAAAACAACTTTGGGAATGTCGAATATATGCTTGATTGTTTCCAGCATTTCTACCGCATAGGAGGGGCGGCAGCGATCCAGTTCATCAATCAAAATAAAAGCGGGATAATCAAGATCTCCATTACCTAATCCAACAGCCCCTTCCACCCATTGCCGTATCTCTTGTTTAAGATACTGGATAGATTCATAACGCTCTTTCTGATTACTGCATAAGGCATCTACCAGCTGATTGGCATCAGCCCCTTCCAGAGAAAAATCATCTTCTTCCAATCCAGCCTTCTTAATGGCCGCTTTCAATGCCAGTTTGCCGCCGACCTTAAATAATCCCAACAAACGCTGACGCATTCTCTCGGGAATAGGGTTCTCTTTACCTGCAACATGCTTTAGCTGGTCAATAATCGAAGAGATCACCGTCAATAAGGGATCATCAGAAAAGTCCTGCTGCCAAGCATCGATATAGACGGTGGGATAGTGCTGTTTCAGCTCCATATACCAGCGCTTGATAAACCAGGTTTTGCCTGCCCCCCATTCGGCATTGAGGTTCAACACATAGTTGCGCTGTTTGCCCTCTGTCGCCAGATAATTGGTCAGAAATTCGGCATAGCGAGCGCGATCCAGTCGATCTCCTGCGAGAGTATCCCGCACTCCTTCAATGGTTCCCGGACCACTCCATGCAATGGAGTTTTCCCAATTAAACTCTGCACGCGTCATAATATTTTCCTGCCTCGATATTGAGCAGGATATTACCAGAGTGAGCTCCGAAAGAGTTTGATGGACATAGAAGTTTGGTGCCATTTTGCTCCAGGCAAAATGGCACCAACTCAAAACTTGGGATGAGAGTGGCTAGCTCCTACCCCAGCTGCTGGCGCAGCATAAATTTCTGCACCTTGCCGGTGGAGGTCTTCGGCAGCGGGGTGAAGATGATGCGTTTGGGGGCCTTGAAATGGGCCATCTGCTCACGGCAAAACGCAATCAGCTCGGCCTGGCTGAGTTCGCGCCCCTCCTTGAGCTTGACGAAGGCGCAGGGCACCTCCCCCCACTTCTCGTCCGGCATGGCGATCACCGCCACCTCGTCCACATCGGGATGGCGATAGAGCACGTCCTCCACCTCCAGACTGGAGATGTTCTCCCCGCCGGAGATGATGATGTCCTTGGATCTGTCCTTGATCTCCACGTAACCGTCCGGGTGCCATACCGCCAGATCGCCACTGCGAAACCACCCCTCCGCCATCGCCTCGGCGCTGGCAGAAGGATTCTTGAGATAGCCCTTCATCACCACATTGCCGCGCAGCACGATTTCGCCCATGGTCTTGCCATCCCGGGGGACCGGCTCGCCGCTGACCGGATTGATGACCCGCATCTCTCCCTGCAGGGGTGAGGCTACCCCCTGACGTGCTTTCAGACGCGACAGCGTGGTGGCATCCTGCCCCTGCCAGCTTCTTTGCGGTTCGCACAGCACGCAGGGGCCATAGGTTTCGGTGAGGCCGTAGACGTGGGTCACGGCAATCCCCATCGCCTCCATGCCGGCGATCACGGTGGCGGGTGGCGCCGCCCCTGCCGTCATCGCCTTGATGGGGTGGTCGAGCCCGCGTTTGAGGACCGGATCGGCGTTGTTGAGCATGTTGAGCACGATGGGGGCGGCGCAGAAGTGGGTCACCTTGTGCTCGTGCAGCGCCTCATAGATGGCTGCCGCCTGCACATGGCGCAGGCAGACGCTCACCCCGGCGGTAGCTGCCAGCGTCCAGGGGAAGCACCAACCGTTGCAGTGAAACATCGGCAGGGTCCAGAGATAGACGCTGTGCTTGGGCAGCTCCCAGGAGAGCACGTTGTTGACCGCATTGAGGTGGGCGCCGCGGTGGTGATAGACCACCCCCTTGGGGTTGCCGGTGGTGCCGGAGGTGTAGTTCAGGGAGATCGCCTGCCACTCATCTTGCGGCAGCCAGCCGGGCTCATCCCCATTCCCCTCTGCAAGAAACGCCTCATAGTCGAGGTCGCCGACCAGCTCCCCCTCTCGGTAGAGGGGATCGTCGATGGCGATGAGCAGCGGCGCGAGTTCAATCAATGTCAGCGCCTTGCGCACCACGGCGCCGAATTCCCTGTCTACCAGCACCACCTTGCTCTGGGCATGCTGGAAGATAAAGGCCATCGACTCGGCATCGAGCCGGGTGTTGATGGTGTTGAGCACGGCGCCGCTCATGGGCACCCCGAAGTGGGCCTCGAACATGGCCGGGGTATTGGGGGCGACGATGGAGACGGTATCCCCCTCGCCGATGCCATGCAGGCGAAGGGCCGAGGCCAGCTGGCGACAGCGCTGCTCGGTCTGGGCCCAGCTCTGGCGCAGGGGGCCGTGGATCAGCGCCGGATAGTCGGGGTAGACCCGGGCGGCCCGCCCCAGAAAGCTGATGGGGGTCAGCGCCTGGTAATTGGCGGGATTTTTTTCCAGATCGCGCTGATAGATGTTCTGCTCTGTCATCGGGTTCCTTCCTCGCAGGTAGCAAAAGCGGTGCGCTCCCGGGAGCGCCGGCAACCACCCTCTGGCGTCCTGCCAGAGGGTGCTCGTATCGGGGATCACAGCCTAGCGCGAGGTGATGGTCGCAGGTATTAGCAAAACGTCTTAGAGGCGCCGTGCTGGCGCCGCTAGTCTGACCAAGCTGCATGCTGATGCCTGTTTTTTCAGCGACAAATGTCGATGGCCAATATCCTCGGCATAAAACCCGGCAAATAATGAATATGCTGATGCTTGCATGCAAGCTGGCCATATCTGGTTGCAGGATTACCGATATCGATATATTTACAAACATCGCCAGCTGGATATTTATGGCATAAGCAAGCGCATCGGTTTATTGCCAATAAATTAATGACAAACCTCCCATTAAATATATTTTGTGACGGCTTCCATAAAGCAGGCCCGCAGCGCTGTTCATGCTTCCCCTCGGCGGGTTATGGTTTCTTGGTGAAACAATCTACCGGATGTTCAATATCAGGCCAGATTTCTCGCCATACGATGCGCCACAACCAGTGAGTTTGCGCACTCTCGCTGCATGACGAAGGAACCCTATCGACCCGATATTCCGCCGAGCCCGAACCTGCTTTATCGAGGAGCATTTTATGTGTGCCGAGCCGAATACCCAGACCCGCAGACAATTTCCCACCGCGTTTACCATTTTGTTTTTGATCATGTTGTTGGCCATCGCCCTCACCTGGATAATTCCGGCGGGCGCCTATGCCAAGCTCTCTTATAATCCCGCCAGCCATATGCTGACCATCAACACGCCGCAAGGGGAAACCCGGCGCGTGCCCGCCACTCAGGATGAGCTGACCAGGCTCGACATCAATATCGGGGTGGAGCAGTTCGTCAACGGCACCATCCGCAAGCCCATCGCCATCCCCGGCACCTATGAGCGGCTGGCCCAGGCGCCGAAGGGGCTCTCCGACGTGGCAGTGAGCATGGTCAAGGGCACCATAGAGGGAGCCGACATCATCGTCTTCATCCTGGTGCTGGGGGGGCTGATCGGCGTCATCAACAAGACGGGGGCCTTCAACGCCGGGCTGGTGGCGCTGTCGCGCAAGACCCGGGGCAACGAGTTCCTGTTTGTGGCGCTGGTCTGCTTTGTGATGGCGCTGGGGGGCACCACCTGCGGACTGGAGGAGGAGGCCGTCGCCTTCTATCCCATCCTGGTGCCCATCTTTCTGGCGCTCGGCTATGACGCCATCGTCTGCGTGGGGGCCATCTTCCTTGCCGCCTCCATGGGCACCACCTTCTCCACCATCAACCCCTTCTCGGTGGTGATCGCCTCCAACGCCGCCGGCATCCCCTTTACCGAGGGGCTGAGCGTTCGCGCCGTCGGCTGTCTGGTGGGCACCCTGGTGGTGATCGGTTATCTCTACTGGTACTGCAAGAAGATCAAAGCCAACCCCGCCTTCTCCTACACCTATGAGGACAGAGAGAGCTTCCGGGCCCGCTTCCTGAAAGAGGGCTCCCTCGATGAAGGGGTCCCCTTCACCCTGCGCCGCAAGATCATCCTGACCCTGTTCATCCTCGCCTTCCCCCTGATGGTGTGGGGCGTCTCCATGGCTGGCTGGTGGTTCCCGCAGATGGCGGCCTCCTTCCTTGCCGTCGCCATCGTCATCATCTTCATCTCCGGCCTCAAGGAGAAAGAAGCGGTCGAGGCCTTCACCCAGGGCGCGTCCGAGCTGGTGGCCGTCTCGCTCATCATCGGGCTGGCGCGGGGGGTCAACCTGGTGCTGGATCAGGGGATGATCTCGGACACCATCCTAGCCTATGCCTCCAGTCTGGTGGCCGGCATGCACGGCGCCGTGTTTGCGGTGGCCCAGATGCTGGTGTTCACCCTGCTGGGGCTGGTGGTGCCCTCCTCCTCGGGGCTGGCGGTGCTCTCCATGCCCATCATGGCGCCGCTGGCGGATACCGTGATGATCCCGCGCTACATAGTGGTGTCGGCCTACAACTGGGGACAGTACGCCATGCTGTTCCTGGCCCCCACCGGGCTGGTGCTGGTCACCCTGCAGATGCTCGGTATCCAGTTCAACCAGTGGGTCAGGTTCGTGCTGCCCATGGTGGGCTTTGTGCTGGGATTTGGCGCCCTGATGCTGGTGGCGCAGGTGATGATGATCTAGGGCACATGGCCCCCGCCCCGGCGGGGGTCATGCCTTATCCAGGGTGCAGATCTGGAGAGCCTAGTGACGCACCCTGTGTTGCTGGCGAAAACAGAAGAGCTTTAGGCTGATGTCGGCAAGGTCGGCGGGCAGCTCCTGCGCCGTCTCACAGAGGGGTTGATAGAGGGAGTCCAGCAGCCGCTGGGCTTGTTCCCGGGTGATGATGCCGGCCTGCACGGCCGGTTGTATCCATCTTGGCAGCATCGACATATGAACCCCCTTGCTGACCGGATGACCGCAGCCGATCTGGCCTGACTGCGGGTGGCGCCTGCCGGCTCACATTGGAGCGGGCCGCCAGAGACGCGCGATTTATTCTCTCTGCCAACAGAGCAAGCATAATGCTTGCCGTGATCTGTTATCGGCCGCCAGCCATCCCGGCAACAGTGATTTATCAAGCGGTTGGCGCGCCCTGACTGACGCTGGTGGATGACAAGTTCCTCTGGTTTGCCACTGCGCCAGCCAGCGGTGGCAGGAGCTTGGCGCAAAATGGGAAAACAGGTCCAGCTGAATCGCAAAATGCCATTCGCAGATCGCTTTTGTAGCCTTCCCCCCGCCCCTTGTCGCCAAAGCCCGACACCTTTTTGACGAGGCTCTTTTCGATGCAGTCAGGGGCTGTCGTGCCCGCACCGGCTTTGCCTTGTGCCTCCTTGCCCTTGTGCCAAGATGACCGCAAGCAAGAGACGCATCCCGTGATGCATTTGAGGAGAAGAAAAAATGAACAAATCCATGTTGGCAGGAGTCGGGATCGGTGTGGCCTCTGCGCTGGCCTTGTCAGCCGCCGCCAGCGGATCCCTGTTTTCATCACAGCCTCAGTTCGCCGAAGTGCTGGCCAGCAAAGCGGTGACCGAGACCATCAAGACCCCCCGTCAGGAATGTCGCAACGTCACCGTGACCCACCGCAAGCCGGTGCAGGACGAGCACAAGATCCTGGGTACCGTGGTCGGCGCGGCGCTAGGCGGGGTGCTCGGCAACCAGTTCGGCGGCGGCAACGGCAAGAAGGTGGCGACCGCCGCAGGTGCCGTGGCCGGTGGCTATGCCGGCAACCAGGTGCAGGGCAACATGCAGGCCGGTGATACCTACACCACCACCGAGCAGCGCTGCAAGACGGTGCAGGAGAGCAGCACCCGTACCCTGGGCTATGACGTCACCTACCGCCTCGCCGGTCAGGAAGGGGTGATCCGCATGAACAAGGCCCCCGGCGCCACCATCCCGGTCAAGGATGGCAAGCTGGTGATCGACGGCCCTCAGAGCGGCAGCTGATCCCGTCAGCTGGTCCAGCTCAGAGGCCCATCCTGGTGATGGGCCTCGCTGTTTTCGGTACTCCCGGCTGACAACAGCAAGGTGACCAACAACAGAAAGGGGCCCGCAGGCCCCTTTTTATATTGAGAAGTCATCCTCAGTGGCGACCGAAAGGCCACCAGGACTTGTCGTTGTCCAGAATGTCGACCCGGGTCTCCTGCAGGTTGCCCGGCTGGCCACCTTGCAACGCAGCCAGGCTCACCTTGAACTGCTCGGTGGGCTCGACAAACCAGTCATCGATGATCAGCACCTTGACCGACTTGCTGCCCCCCTCGCCCGCGGCCCAGCTCACCGACTGACCGAACCAGGGCAGGAAATCTAGCCCCCAGCGCGCCGTGACTCCGTCAAGGGCCACCCGGGCCCGGGCCGGCTTGCTCAGATCACCGCTGCGCACCAGCGGGATCTCGGCAAACCACTGCCCCTCGTTCACCGTCAGGCTGGCGCGCGCCAGCGAGATGGTGGACGGCGCCAGCTTGTCCTTGATGGTCACCAGGGTCTGGTGCTGCTCGCCCAGGGTCGCGCCACTCGGGTCAAACAGCTCCAGGGTAAAGGTCTCGTCCCCCTCGTTCAGGGTGTCGCTCTTCACCGGGATGCTGATGGTCTGGCTGTCGCTCTGTCCGGCGGCCCAGTGCAGGGTGCCGGTAAGCGGCGCCACGTCGTTGGCATCGGCGCTGCCGTAGGCAATGCGGTAGCTGACGCTGGCCTCCCCATAGGTGCCGTCACGGCGCGCCACGCTCAAGGCCAGGGTGTTGCCCTCCTCCACGTTCGCAGCGGCGCTCTCGAGGCTCAATACCCCGGCAGGCGGCAGCGGATACTGGATGGCCACCAGCACGGGATCATGATCCGAGGCGCTGAAGGGCCCTTCGGATTTCGCCAGCTGGCCGCTGTACTTGCTGCCGTACTCGAAGAAGTTGCTCTCGGCGGAGTTGATGTGCCAATCCTCGATGCCGATCACCTTGGCCGCGAGACTCGGGTTTGCCAGGGCGTGATCCAGGTTGCCGAGCTCACCTTCATAGCTGTAGGAGTAGGTGTCGGTGCCGTGGAAGCGGGTGTTGAGGTTGATAAGGCCATACCCCTTGCCAAGGGCGCTGCCGCTCTCCTCATAGGGCTGACCCGCCAGGGTGGTGAAGGAGGCGCTCATGATCTGACGGGGTTGAGCGGCCGGATCATAGTTGGTCAGCACCCGGATGGGATCCTCCATGCCGTAGGCGTTCATGTCGCCGATGAGCAGCAGATCCCCGGCCAAATCCTTGAGGTGCTCCCCCAGCACCTTGGCGGCGGAGACCCGCAGCGCATTGCAGTGGCCCTGGCCATCCAGCGGATCGGCGGTGGCGTAGTCGGGGTAATCCTCGAAGCAGGCGGAACCCTTGGACTTGAGATGGTTGACCACCAGAGTCAGCGGCGCATCCCCCTTGGGCGAGCTGAAGCGCTGCACCAGTGACTCGCGCATCCCCTGATTGATGGTCACCGGCTTGCCGCTGGCATCCACCGCCTCAGCCTGCTGCACCGGCAGCGCGATGAGGCTGGCAGCCCCCTCCGGGGTCACCTTGGCGGGTCGGTAGATGAGCCCCACCGTGATGGCGTCGGTGCCAATCGGCTTGCCATCCGGCGAGGCAATCCAGCGGTAGTGATCCGCCTCATCCGGCTGGGCGGCGTTGAGGGCCGCCACCAGGTTGGCGATGGCGGAGTTGTCGCCATAGCCGTTGTTCTCGATCTCCATCAGCCCCACCACGTCGGCATTGAGGCGGGTGATGGCGCTGACGATCTTGGTGCGCTGCAGCTCGAACTCCGCCACCGTCAAGGCGCCCCGGTTGCTGCCGGTGGGGTTGGCATCCCCGCCCACGACCGTGGTGAAGAAGTTGAGCACGTTGAAGCTGGCGACCCGCAGATCCCCCGCCTCGGCGAGTTCCGGCGTTTCCACCCGATCCCAGCCACTGTGATCTATCTGGCTGGCGTCGATGTGGTTGCTGGCCACCAGTCGGAACAGGTTGTAGGAGTAGCCAAGCGCCCCTTCCAGCCCGTTGAGCTTGTCGCCGATGCGCAGGTAACCGTCCTCGGCGTTGAAGCCGGGGAACCAGGGCAGCACGCCGTCCGGCGCCTTGGCGTCGGTCTCCACCACCAGCTGGTTCTGCTGGTTGCGCAGAGCCCAGTTGCTCGCCTCCTGGCTCATGGCGGCAAATTTCTGGGTCGACTTGATAAGCGGCGCACCATAGGCCAGCACCAGGTTGTTGCGCTTGCCGTCGTAATCGAAGCTGAAGTTGCGGGTCACCACCAGGCTGGAGCCCGGCACCAGCCGTACCTGCATCCCCTCGTGACGCTCCAGCAGCTGGCTCAGGCTCTCGCCCGCCACCGGCAGCAGATCCACCGCGGCCGGGATGGCCCCCTGCGGCCGGGTCACCACCAGCTCGTCGGCGTTGAGCTGGGTCTGGTTGAAATACTCCTTCACCTTGCCAGAGACGCACACTTCGGCCCCCGGCACGATGGCAGCGTTGGCCTTGGTGCTGTAGACGAAGAGGCCGTCGGAGGTGGCCGGATCGCCGTCCCCCTGCTCATCTTGAATGAAGAAGCCCTTGTAGAGGCCG
Organism: Aeromonas sp. QDB39; assembly: GCF_027707585.1. Taxonomy (NCBI): domain Bacteria; kingdom Pseudomonadati; phylum Pseudomonadota; class Gammaproteobacteria; order Aeromonadales; family Aeromonadaceae; genus Aeromonas; species Aeromonas sp. QDB39. The sequence continues at coordinate 39,465 of NZ_JAPCIV010000042.1, forward strand.
CTGACCACCTGAGTCACCACGCCGCGGGTGGCGTAGGCCTGTTCCGATTCGAACTTGCCGGCCGGCACCAGCGGGCTGCTGGTGCCCGGGCCCTGAATGGCGGGCACCGGCACCAGGCTGTCCACCGGGCAGACGAAGGCGGGCGGCTGGGTGCCATCGCAGGGACCATCGCCACTGCAACCCAGGCCACTGGCGTCATCTTTCGGGGCGGCCACATATTCCAGCGCTGGATCGAAGGGTCCGGTTGCCTCAGTCCGGCCGGTGGTGACGGTGGCCTTGCGGCGCAGGGTCATGTCCAGGGTCGAGACGTTGCCCGACACCCAGGCCGTGCCCGGATCCACCCCGACCTGGCCGAAGCTGTCGATTATCTCGCTGCCGCGATAGAGCACCAGGGCGTCGTCACCGTTGAACACCAGGTTGCCGCTGGTGCGGTTGGCCTTGGCCAGGATCTCGCTGCTGGCGGAGGGGTTGGCCAGCACCAGGGTGGCGCCCGGGGCCAGCGTGCCTTGCAGCGTCAGGCTGTTGGTGGGGGATTCGCTGATGGGTTTGCCGTTGGCGTAGAGTGCCAACCGGTATTGGGAGAGATCGACGAGGTCGCTGCCGAGGTTGCTCAGCTCCACCGCCTTGTTGTTGCCCGAGCCTTCCAGGTATTCGCTGATGAGCAGCTGTGCCTGTGCCGGTCCCGCCAGCGCCAGCCCGACGGCCAGCGCTACCAGAGAGTGTCTTCCTGACATGCCAGTTTCCTTTTTCTTTTTGATGTTATGTTTTGCGCCCCGCCAAGCGGGCCGCAGCACCTGATTACAACCCTGATTGCGTATCATGGCGGCCTTGGCCGACCATGGCGCCTACTCTGCCCGTTTCCGCTAAGGGTCGCCGCGAGCTGGCTAACAATTACAGAAAAATGTTGCGACCAGGTGACAAAAAAGAGGGCTTTTTTCAGACTCCTTGCCATTATTTTCCGTTATTTCCCGCCCGCCGGTATTTGCTGCCGCCAATAGGCAAAGGCGGCGCACAAGATGGCGACACAAGCTGACATATCGCGTAAAAACAGTCGCTTGCCACCCCACCGGCTGCCGCGCGCAGCCGATTGTTTGTTATTCAGGCGAACAGATGGGTGACACGGGATAGGTGCCCCCCACTGCGGCGTTGTTTCCCAAATCGATACCGCCTGAGGCGTTGTTGCCCAAATAAGCCATTAGGCCACAACTTCCCCAGCCCC
>NZ_JAPCIV010000043.1:0-39081 GCF_027707585.1 Aeromonas sp. QDB39
TGCAAAGTAAAATGGAGGGTTTTCTTGCCGCCAAGGATCTGATGGCGCAGGGGATCAAGATCTGATCAAGAGACAGGGGCTGGCCCAGTCGCTGTTCCAGATCGGCGGCAACCTGGGCTCGGCCATAGGCCCGCTGCTCGCCGCGCTGATCATAGTGCCGCAGGGCCAGGGTAGCGCGGCCTGGTTCTCGCTGTTCGCCCTGGTCGGCGTCATCGTGCTCAGCCTAGTCGGACGCTGGTCCAGCCACCACGCCGCCAACTTCCATAAACGGATGAAGGCGCACCTCGGCCACGGCCTGAGCCGTCGCCAGATCGGCTGGTCGCTGGCCATCCTCGGCCTGCTGATGTTCTCCAAATTCTTCTACATGGCCAGCCTGAGCAGCTATTACACCTTCTACCTGATGGACAAGTTCAGCCTGTCGCTGGACAGCGCCCAGCTCTATCTGTTCGCCTTCCTGTTTGCCGTCGCGGCGGGTACCGTGCTCGGCGGGCCAATTGGCGACCGCATCGGCCGCAAACGGGTGATCTGGATCTCCATCCTCGGCGTCGCCCCCTTCACCCTGCTGCTGCCCCATGTCGACCTGTTCTGGACCTCGGTGCTCTCGGTCATCATCGGCCTGATCCTGGCCTCGGCCTTCTCCGCCATCCTGGTCTACGCCCAGGAGCTGGTCCCCGGCAAGGTCGGCACCATCTCAGGCCTGTTCTTTGGCTTCGCCTTCGGCATGGGAGGCATAGGGGCGGCCCTGCTGGGCCAGCTGGCCGATGCCACCAGCATCGAAACCGTGTACAGGGTCTGCGCCTACCTGCCGCTCATCGGCTTGCTGACCGCGTTCTTGCCAACCCTTAGAAAGGGATAGCGAGCCACCGCGCGAGGGATGAAACCCATAAAAAACGCGGCCTGAGCGGCCGCGTCTGGAAGTGGATGAGAACGAGGGTTGGTCAGCAGTACTGGCCAGCCCCCCCCCCAGCCGCCGGGGCTACAGCCCCACTGGAAGTTGCCCCCCAAAGGCCGCAATCGCGCTCATCGACGATATAGAAGCATCTTCCATCAGCAGTACTGGCCGGCTACCCAACCGGAAGACCAGGCCCACTGGAAGTTGTAGCCACCGAGCCAGCCGGTCACGTCCACCACTTCGCCGATAAAGTAGAGACCGGCCACCTTGCGCGCCTCCATGGTCTTGGAGGAGAGCTCGTTGGTATCCACCCCCCCCAGGGTCACTTCGGCGGTGCGATAACCCTCGGTGCCGTTGGGCAGGATCTGCCAATCCCCCAGCAGGGTGGCCACCGCCTCCAGCTCCCGCTCGTTGTACTGGCGCATCGGCTTGCTGACCAGCTGGCCCAGCTCCACCAGCTTGTCGACGAAGCGCTTGGGCAGCTCGCGTCCCAGCACGGTTTTCAGCTCCTGCGCCGGATGGGCCTGGGCCCACTCCCTGAGGGTGGCGGCGATGTCGAGCTCCGGCAGCAGGTTGATGTGGATCTTCTCCCCCGCCAGCCAAAACGAAGAGATCTGCAGGATGGCCGGGCCGGAGAGGCCGCGATGGGTGAACAGCATGGCCTCCTTGAAACAGGTGCCATCCTCGGCGGTCACCGCCACCGGCAGGCTGACCCCGGCCAGATCGGCGAAGGCCTCTTTCTCGGCCTGATGCAGGGTAAAGGGCACCAGCCCGGCGCGGGTCGGCAACACCTTGAGGCCGAACTGCTCCGCCAGCTTGAAGCCGTAGGGGGTGGCGCCGAGTTTCGGCATGGAGAGGCCGCCGGTGGCCACCACCAGCGAGTGGCAGCTGATCTCCCCCTGACTGGTGGTCAGCACGAAACCCTCGTCACTCTTGCTGACGGCGAGGATCTCGGTCTGGAACTGCAGGGCCACGCCGGCCCAGTCACACTCGGTCAGCAGGATGTCGACGATCTCCTTGGCGCTCTCGTCACAGAACAGCTGGCCCAGGGTCTTCTCGTGATAGCTCAGGCCGTGCCGGTCCACCAGATCGATGAAATCCTGCTGGGTGTAGCGCGCCAGCGCCGACTTGCAGAAGTGGGGGTTGGCCGAGAGGAAGGCGTGGGGGCCGGCCTGATGGTTGGTGAAGTTGCAGCGGCCGCCGCCGCTGATGAGGATCTTGCGGCCCGGCTTCTTGGCGTTGTCGAGCACCAGCACGGAGCGGCCCCGATAACCGGCCTGGGCCGCACACATCAATCCGGCCGCCCCGGCGCCGATCACCACCACATCAAACTGCTTCATCATCACTCACTCATCAAAAGAAAAACGGCCCCTTTATACGAAGACCGTCATTGTATCCGGCAAAAACCAGCACCGCGGTTTCATGGCTGCCGCAATAGCAAACGGCCCCTGTTGAGAGGGGCCGTCATTGTACTGGCTGAACACTAAGTGTCCACGACTATCAGGCGTTGCCATCCATGATGCTGGCAGGGGCGCCCTTGGCCAGCTCGGCCAGCTCCTTGTCGATGAAGTAGAGGCCCTTGCCGTCTTCACCCACCAGCGACAGGCGGTCGACGATACTCTTGAACAGCTTCTCCTCTTCATGCTGCTCGGCCACGTACCACTGCAGGAAGTTGAAGGTGGAGTAGTCCTGGGTGGTGAACGCCACGTGGGCCAGGCCGTTGATGCACTTGGTGATGTGGTATTCGTGCTCGAGGGTGGTACGGAAGATGTCACCCAGCGACTTGAACTCGTGGGGAGGGGCATCGATGGCACCCAGCAGCGGCATGGCACCGGTCTCGCTCACGTAGGTGAACAGGCGCTCCATGTGCTGACGCTCCTCGACGGCGTGCTGGCGCAGGAAGTTGGCCGCCCCCTCGAAGCCCTTGTCCTCGCACCAGGCGCTCATCTGCAGGTAGAGGTTGGAGGAATAGAATTCAAGATTAATCTGCTCGTTCAACTTCTCGATCATGGCTTTGGCCAACATGATGATTCTCCACTGTGATTTGGTCACGATTGTCGCCACAGTTTCGTTATGAAGCAACCAGATACCGCTGCCCAAGCTCTCAGTTGTGACAGCTTTTCGCCTCATCCTATCCCCCATACGGTTATAGAGAAGCAAAGAAACATGGTGTAGGTGGATTCAGCCATTATGATGGCGCCAGTGGTCGGGGAAAGGATTCAATGAGATTCATAATGGCACTGGCGCTGCTCTGGATGACCCAGCTGCAGGCCACTCCCTCCTTGCTGAAAGAGGCTGAACTGCAGGCGGCGCGCGATCCCGTTGGCTATCTGCAACGCCTCGACGCCAACCCGCAGCAGGACATGGAGCAGTTTTACGCCAGAGCCCTGGCCCAGGCCTCGCTGGGGCGCTATCCGCAAGCCCTGCTCGACAACGCCCGTGCCCGCGGGCTGGCCAGTGCCCAGCAGGAGACCCTGCGCCTGCTCGACTTCCGCTTGCAGCAGATCGCCCTCACCCTGGATACCGAAGCGCCGGATCAGGCGCTCACCCTGCTGGAGCAGCTCAAACCCGCCGTCGCCGGTCATCCGCAGCAGACCTCCGAGTGGCACGCCCTGAACGGGCTCGCACTCTATCGCACCCAGCAGCTCAGTGCAGCGATCGCCGAGCTCAAGACCGCCTTTCGCCTCAAGCAGACGATACCAGACTCCACCATCGCCAGCCTACAGTGCGCCCGCCTGCTGATGACCCTCGGCAACCTCTATGCCGACCTCAATCTGGCACGGGAGGCCGAAAGCTATTACCTGGAGGCGCTGCAGCGCATGGTGCAGCTGGACGAACCCAACAGCCAGACCATCATCCGGGCCAACATGGCGCGGCTCTATATCGATACCGATCGCCCCGCCCAGGCCAGACGGCTGCTGGACAATCTGCTGGCCAACCCGGCGCTGGCGCCGGACTACCGTGCCATCATCCTCGGCTATCAGGCCATGGCGCTCAATGCCGAGCGCGACTGGGCCGGCGCCCTGCGCGCCTTGGACGAGGCGCAGGCGCTCTATCAGCAACTGGGCTACCCGGAAGCCGGGGTGCGTCTGCTGGAGACCCGGGCCAGGGCACTGCAGGGCAGCGGCGAGAAACAGCTGGCGCTGCAACTGCTGACCAGCCAGGGGCCCGCCGGTGCCGGCAGCAAGGCCTTGCAGGCCAGCCTGCTGGCGGATCAGGGGCGCTACCCCGAGGCCTACCAGGCACTCAATGAATACGTGAACGACTACAAGCAGCACTTCAACCAGACCCTGAGCCAGCATGCCGCCGCCTTCCAGGCCGAGATGGATCTGGCCCGCAGCGAGGCCAGCAACCGGGTACTGCAACAGGAGAACGAAAACAAGCGCCAGCAACTGCTGCATCAGCAGAGCGCCCGCCACTACCAGCTGGCGCTGGTCGGCCTGCTGGCCAGCGCCCTGCTGCTGCTGGGCGTCACCACCCACCGGCTGCACCGCAGCTCGCGCCACCTCTACAAGCTGGCCACCTTCGATCAGCTGACCGAGCTGCCCAATCGCCGCGCCCTGCTGGAACGGCTGGCTACCCAGTGGCAGCAAGAGGGCCCGCTCACCCTGCTGATCATCGACATCGATCACTTCAAGCAGATCAACGACCGTCACGGCCATCAGGCGGGAGACAGGGCCATTCAGCGGCTGGCGCGGGAGCTGAGATCCTGGGCACCCGACCTGCAGCTGGTCGGGCGCTGGGGCGGCGAGGAGTTTCTGGTAGCGGTGCCGCTGCCGGCGGCGGATTGCTGGTATCTGGCAGAGCAGCTACGCCAGCGCATCGGCCAGATCGACAAACCCCGCATGACCATTAGCATCGGGGTAGCCGGCCGCTCGGCCGCCGACGACGGGCTGGGCCAGCTCATCCACCGGGCCGACATGGCCATGTATCAGGCCAAGCGCCAGGGCCGCAACCAGACCATCCTGGCCGCAGAGCCGAGCAACCCGGAGCAGCCGGAGGCCCTGGCCAGCAGCGTGGCCTGACCTTCAGCCCCCTAGCTCAGGGCAGCAACTCGGTCAGCGAGGCCAGATCCACCGGTGCGCCGTAGTCGACACCCGGCAGCTCGAAGCCATTGAGCTGCATGAAGTCCTGGCGCAACCCGGCAAAATCCCCCAGCCCATGGAAGTTGTCCGGCGTAACCTTGGACCAGAGCGCCGAGACGGCGGCCTGAATGGCGGGGTCCAGTTCGTGGTCATCCATCCGGATCAGCCGGTTGCCGTCGGCCACCACCCCTTGCGGGCCGTACATCTTGGTGGCGAACAGCCGCTGCATCTGCTCGATGCAGCCCTCGTGCACGCCACGCTCCTTCATCACCCCCATCAGCAGTCCCAGATAGACCGGCAGCACCGGAATATAGGCGCTCGCCTTGGTCACCAGCGCCTTGCAGACCGATACCCAGGCGTGGCCGCCAAGCTCCGCCAGCTGCAGGTTGATGGTCTCGGCGGTGGCGTGCAGATGCTCCTTGGCATAACCGATGGTGCCGTCCCGATAGAGGGGGTAGGTCGATTCTGGGCCGATATAGGAGTAGGCCACGGTTTGCGCGCCGGGTGCGAGGCAATCCGCCTGCTGCAACGCCTGTAGCCAGAGCTGCCAGTCCTCGCCGCCCATCACGCTGACGGTGTCGCGGATCTCCTCCGGGGTGGCCGGATCCAGCGCCTGCTGCACCAGGGTGTCCTGTTCCAGATCCAGTCCCCAGCCGCTGAATGGCTGGCCGGTGGTCTTGAGCACGGAGCGCACTTGCGTGCCGTCAGGCAACACCCGGATGCCGCTCGCCAGCGAGTAGATCACCAGATCCACCTGCCCCAGCTGCTGGCGGATGGTGTCGATGGCCTGCTGGCGCATCCCGGTAGAAAAGGCATCCCCGAGCAGATTGATGGCGATACGGCCGGCCTGCTCCGCCTCCTTGCGAAACCAGATGTTGTTGTACCAGCCGGCGCTGCCCGGCCCCTTGTCGGAGGGGCCCCGCTCGAACGATACGCCGACGGTGTCGGCACCGGCCCCGAAGGTCAGGGCGATGCGCGACGCCAGCCCGAAGCCGGACGAGGCGCCCAGCACCAGCACCCGTTTCGGCCCGTTGAACGGGCCCGCCGCCCGGATCCGCTCGATCTGCTGCAGCACGGCGGCACGGCAGCCGATGGGATGACAGTTGCGGGCGACGCAGCCCTGGATCTGTGGGTGAATGATCATCAAGGAGTCTCCAAGGAATCAATACGATACGCAAAATGACAGTGCAGACCGACCCGCATCCAACCGGGATCCGGTGTTCAATGGCCGGCGACGGTCTGCCAAAGGAACTGGCTACAGCATAACCAAGCGAGACGGGATTACCTTGATGTCGGGCGGAATATCGGCGAGAAGGCGGCAGAAAAACAAAAGGGAGCGCGAGGCTCCCCAAAGCGGTATTCAGATGCTTTTTGTTGTTTTGTGTTCATTGCGAAGCACGGGCACATCCTATGCCTGTCACCGGTCGCAGGCAAGCCGGCGGGTGTGACCTGCTTCAAACTCCTGTTCGATTTATAGCCAGTTTATTGGCTGTCGTTGGCGACAAGCTCCATAAGAAACTCATTTAAATCCCAAAACTGTGCCGGGGACACCATTTTAGTTTCAGCAGACATTGGTATAGTGGACTCAGGATCAGTGAGGAGAACTCCCATGAATGGAACCTATTACAAACACATACTGGCCGCGATCGACCTGTCGGAAGACAACCGCAAGGTGATCGAGAAGGCGGTCGACCGGGCCCGCTCCAACGGCGCCAAGCTGTCGGTGATCCATGTCGATGTGGACCTCAAGGATCTCTACACCGAGATGATCGATATCGACATCGACAACGTGCAGGATCAGGTGATCGCCGAAGCGAAAGAGAAGCTGGAAGCCTTCCTGGCCTCGGTGGACTACCCCATCGAGAAGAAGCTGGTGATCTGCGGTGATTTGAGCGAGCGGGTCAACCAGGCGGTCAGGGATTACCAGATCGATCTGCTGGTGTGCGGCCACCGCCAGAGCTTCTGGAGCCTGCTCACTTCGAGCGCGCGCCAGCTGATGAATACCGTGCCCTGCGATCTGCTGGTCGTCCCCTTGCAGAAGTGATCAAACAGGCGTAGTTTGATTTGCCATGAATATGACCTCATTCAATCACAACTACTGGTGGTGCTGCTCTTAAACAGGCGGCACTGCTTTTCTATGTAATATTTCCCAAAGAAAACACCGTGACCGCCGAGAGGTGGTCATTGTTTTCATCCCTTTGTCGCCTCCCGGCTCACCCAACTGGAGAGAGTGACATGCACAACCCCGTTATCCTGACCGGCGACCGTCCCACCGGCAAACTGCACATCGGCCACTACGTCGGCTCGCTGCGCCAGCGCGTGGCCGCCCAGCACCATTACCGCCAGTTCGTGATGATCGCCGATCTGCAGGCGCTGACCGACAACGGCCACAACCCGGCCAAGGTGACCGACCACGTGCTGGAGGTGATGGCCGACTACCTGGCCGCCGGCCTCGACCCGACCAAGACCACCTTCTGCCTGCAGAGCGCCCTGCCCGCCCTCGCCGAGCTGACGACCTATTACCTCAACCTGGTCAGCGTCGCCCGGCTGGAGCGCAACCCCACCGTCAAGGCGGAGATCCAGCAGAAAGGGTTCGAGCGCAGCCTGCCCGCCGGCTTCCTGATCTATCCGGTCAGCCAGGCCGCCGACATCACCGCCTTTCGTGCCACCCATGTGCCGGTGGGTGAGGATCAGCTGCCGATGCTGGAGCAGACCAACGAGATAGTGCGCCGCTTCAACACCCTGGTGTGCAAAGAGGTGCTGACCGAGTGCCAGCCCATTCTGAGCGACACCGGTCGCCTGCCCGGCATCGACGGCAAGGCCAAGATGTCCAAGTCCCTCGGCAACACCATAGAGCTCGGCATGTCGGCGGAGGAGATCAAGCAGGCGGTGTTCGCCATGTATACCGACCCCAACCACCTCAAGGTGAGCGATCCGGGTCAGGTGGAGGGCAATACGGTGTTCGCCTATCTGGATGCCTTCCACCCCGACAAGGCACTGGTGGCCGAGATGAAGGCCCACTACCAGCGCGGCGGGCTGGGAGACATGCGCTGCAAGCAGGTGCTGAACGACTGCCTGCAGACCCTGCTCGCCCCGATGCGGGAACGGCGCGAGGCGGCCATCGCCGACAAGCGCCAGTTGCTGCGCCTGTTGCAGCAGGGCACCGAGCAGGCGCGCGCCCTGACCGACGAGGTGCTGGCCGAGGTGAAGGGGGCGATGGGGCTCGACTACTTCGCCGGACTGAACTGATCCGCCCCGCGCTGCGCCGGGCTGCCGAGCGCATCCGCGCCGTAGCGCTCGAACGCCAGCCGGTGCAACAACCCCTTGAACCAGCCGATCGCCTCGTCGTGGGCGGTGAGCGGGTGGCCCGCCATCAGATAGACGATGGGGATGTCGGGGTCCAGCTGGTGCAGTCGCAGCGGGTAGTAGCGGCAGAAGTGGCGCCCGATCATCTCGGGCACCACCACCAGATAGCGGCCGGTCGCCATCAGCGGCGGCACCGCCATAAAGCTCGGTAATCGGACACCCAATTCACGCTCCACCCCGAAGCGGGCCAGCCAGAGATCCACCATGGCCTGGCTGTGGCCCCAGCTGGAGGTGTGGATGTGGGGCCGGCTGACCAGATCGTCCGGCCCCAGCACGTCCGGCAGCTCGCTGCCAAGGGGCGACAAACAGACCAGCGGGTTGTTGAACCAGGGCTCACGCCACAGCCGGGGCGAGAGGTGATTGGCATCGGCGAAGCCGATCACCAGATCCAGCTCCCCCTTCTCCAGCTCCCGCTCGTAGTCGCTGTCGGCCAGCTCGCACACCTCCAGCCGGCAGTGCGGGGCATGCCGGTGCAGCCGCTCCACCAGCGCCGGCACCAGCCCATGTTCCACCGAACCCGGAGTGGCGATGCGAAAGATCCGCCGCGCACTGGCGGGGTCGAACCCCTTGGCCTGCCGCAACCCCTGCTCCAGCATGGCCAGCGCCTGGCGCACCGGGCCGGCCAGCGCCTTGGCGCGCTCGGTCGGCATCATCTCGCGCCGGCTCATCACGAACAGGGGGTCGTCCAGCGCCGTTCGCAGCCGCCCCAGCGCATGACTGACGGTGGACTGGGAGAGGTGCAGCCGCTCGGCGGCACGGGTGACGTTGCGCTCCTGCATCAGCATGTCGAACACAGTGAGCAGGTTGAGGTCTAGGCGGGAAAGGGGCAGTTCCATCGATATTGGCCATGGTCGGATGACGACAATTCATTTTTGGCATAGTAGCAGATTGCATAGAATGCGCAGGCGAATTACATCGGAGATTAAAATGCGTAGCTATCTGTTGTTGCTGGCGATTGGCCTGTTGTGGGGCTCCCAGTTCATTTTCATGCATCAGGCCGTGACCGAATTGCCCCCCATCATGGTGGCAGCGGGTCGCGCCTTGTGTGGCAGCCTGACCCTGGGTCTGCTCTGCCTGTTCATGCGTCTCAAGAGCGAGCACACCCCGTGGCGTACCTATATGCTGATCGCCCTGCTCGATGCCACCCTGCCCTTCATCATGGTGGCCTGGGGTCAACAGTATGTGGATAGCGCCATCGCCGCCGTGGTAATGGGTTGTATCCCGTTTGTCACCATCCTGATGGCACCCTTGTTGGTTTCCGGTGAAAAAATCACCAAGGGCGGTCTCGTCTCCGTGGTCATCGGCTTCGTCGGCGTGCTGGTGCTGTTCTGGCCGAAACTGGCCAGCGGCATGAATGCCGGCCTGCTCGGCGCCATGGCCATCCTGTTCGGTGCCAGCTGCTTCGCCATCGGCCTGCTGATGATCAAGCGCTTCGCCAAGGACCACCCGGTGGTCGTGGCACGCAATATCCTGATCTCTTCGGCCATCCAGCTGCTGCTGGCCGCGCCGTTCGTCACCGATCTGAGCGCGCTCACCATGCCGAGCCAGCATGCCATCGGCGCCGTCGCGGTGCTCGGGGTGTTCTGTACCGGTCTGGTCTACTTCCTCTACATGGCGCTGATCCAGAAGGCGGGCCCGACCTTCGCCTCCTTCAGCAACTACCTGGTGCCGCTGTTTGGCGTCATGCTGGGTGCCCTGTTCCTCGGCGAACAGATCCAGTCCACCACCGGCGTGGCACTGGCCCTGATCCTGGGCTCGGTCGCCCTCAACCAGTGGGCTCAGCAGCGCCGCGTCCAGCGGGAGGCTGCCCTATGTCAGGCATCCTGACCACGCTCTGCGGCGGCCTGGTGGTGATCGCCGGCTGGCAGTATCGCCAGCGGCTGATGGGTCTGCTCGGACTGCTGATGGTGCTGCTGCCCTGGTTCTTCGACAGCAAGCTGCAAGCCATGCTGAGCTATGCGCTGAGTGCCTGACATCCATCTCTGAATGTGTGACGAGAGTGTATCTCTCCTGTTTTTGGGACCGTTTTTCAAAAAAACCTCCGATTTGTCCCTTCTACCGGCGCTCTGCGCCGGTTTTTTTATGCCTACCTTGCCCCGTCCTGCCGCCAGTCACACCCGATAGCGATAACTCAGCCGCTCGTTCTTGCGCGGGCCGGTGATCTGCCAGCCGAGCAGAAAGCCGTCCCCGGTCGACGTCAGCTCGGCGCTGTAGTGATCCTGGCCGCACAGGTGGGGCTCGGCGGTGAGCCAGCGACCATCCGCCTGAGGCAGCAGCTCGAACAGCACCACCGGCTGCTCGTAGCGCAGATGTGAGAGCCGGATCCCCCGCTCGCCACGCTCCCACCAGAAGCGGTTGTGCATGGTCAGCACCCGGCCATGGGGCGTGGTGTAGCGACCCTGCTCGGCAAACAGCCAGCCACCCTGATGATCGGTCACCGTCACTTCCCCCTCGCCACTGCCACACCAGTCGGTGGCGGAGCCTTCCCCGTTGCTCGCGGTAAAGGCAAATGCTCCGATCTGTGGCAACTGGCGCCATAAACGCTGGATCAAGACTTCCATCTCGGCCATCATAGCCCCCTTCAAAATTGACAACTGACGACAAATCAACCACATGAACTACTTGATAGGGGTTACCCTGCTCTGGTCATTCTCCTTCAGCCTGATCGGGGTCTACCTCGCCGGTCAGGTGGATGCCTACTTCTCGGTACTGACCCGCATCGTGCTCGCCAGCCTGGTGTTTCTGCCCTTTCTCAGACGGCGCTGGTTGCGCCCCGACCTGGTGGCCAAGCTGATGGCCCTCGGCGCTACCCAGCTCGGCATCATGTATCTGTTCTATTACCACTCCTTCCTGCTGCTGACGGTGCCGGAAGTGCTGGTGTTCACCATCTTCACCCCCATCTACGTCACCCTGATCCATGACCTGCTGGAGCGGCGCTTCAAGCCCACCTATCTGTGGGGAGCCTTGCTGGCGGTGCTGGGGGCGGCCGTCATCCGCTTCGACGGGCTGACCGAGAGCTACGTGCTGGGCTTCCTGGTGGTGCAGGGTGCCAACATTTGCTTCGCCATCGGCCAGGTCGGCTACAAGGTATTGTTGGCACGGGAGAAGGAACAGCCCCCACAGCTCGCCGTGTTCGGTTGCTTCTATCTGGGCGCCCTGGTCGTGGCCCTGCCCGCCTGGTGGCTGCTGGGCACGCCGCAATACCCCACCAGTACCCTGCAGTGGGGCATTCTGTTGTGGCTGGGGATAGGCGCTTCCGGGCTTGGTTACTTCTTGTGGAACAAGGGGGCGACCCAGGTCAGCAGCGGTGTGCTGGCCATCATGAACAACGCCCTGATCCCGGCGGGTCTGCTGGTCAATCTGCTGCTGTGGGGCAAGGATACCGACCTGCTCAGGCTCACCCTGGGCGGCCTGCTGATGCTGGCCTCCCTCTGGGTGTGCCAGCGCCATGGGGTAAGTGAGCGCTGACTAAAAATCAGCCAACGACGGTGTTGTGCTCCCGTCTGGCCTGACCGTGGCAGGTAGCCAGCCGGGCCAGCAGGTGATCGATCTGCTCGCCAGCCTGGCTCTGCACCAGGCCGATGCTGACGGTCACCGGTCGCTGCGGCAGCAGGCTGGCATCGGCGATCTCGAGCCGCAGCCGTTCGGCAATCTCGAGGCCGCTCAGCCGATCGGTCTGGGAGAGCATCAGGATGAAGCCGTCTTCGTCCCAGCGGGCGAAGGGGTCTTCCCGTCGCAGCTCGTGACGCACGATGCGGGCCAGCTTGGCCAGCATGGCATCGCAGGCCACCTCGCCGAACAGCTGCTGGATCTTGGCCCTGTGGTCGACGCTGAATTGCAGCAGGCTGAAGCTGCCGCTCTCGCTGGCTAGCCGCTCATCGAGCAACAGCTCGAAGTGGCTGCGGCTCTCCAGCCCGGTGAGGGGATCGGTGCCGTGTCGCTCTTCCACCAGCAGTGCCTGTGAGTCGAGCAGACGCACCACCCCCAGCACCTGGCCGTGAACATCGCGCCTGGCCCGCTCTTCCAGCCGGACATAGTGGCCATCGTGATGCAGGATGCGGTATTCGAGCCGGATCTGGGCCACCCGCCCGCTCTGGCAGGCGGTCAGCGCCTCCTGCAGGCTCCCCACGTCGTCGGGGTGCACCCGCTCCAGCCAGCCGAGATCGTCCAGACCGGCTTCGTTCAATCCCAACAGCCGCAAACAGGAGAGATCCCGCTGCACGCCCTGCTGCGGGCTCCAGCTCCAGAGCCCTGCCTCCAGCAAGGCGATGGCATCCGCCATCAGCGCCAGATCAAACCGGGTAATTGCCTCCCTGAGGGGAGCCTTGAGCATGTCCATCGAGCGCCTCGACACCGAATCTGAAGACCTTCTCAATAAGTAACATTGGCTCTCGTGCCGAGCAACAGGGTCAGCTCGCTTTTCCTTGATAGCCGTTCATCAGGGCCTGCCAGTTCTCCGGTACGAAGTGAAAACTGGTATGCAGTTGGGACTCCTTGTTGAAGGAGCGCAGCAACCGTTCCAGGTTGGCCTGCTGCCAGTTGCCGGGAGAACGGATGGCGCCCTTGTCGAAGTCGATCACCCACACCTTGCCCTCCTTGTCGAGCAGCAGGTTGTGGCTGTTGAGATCGGCGTGATAGACCCCGGCGTCGTGCAACCGGCGCACCGTCTGGCCCACCTTGTGCCACACCTCGCCGGCGATCGGCCCCTGCTTGAGCAGGGCGACCAGATCCTTGGCGCCACGGATGCGCTCGATCAGGATGTCAGCCCGATAGAAGGGGCCCTGCTTGGCCATCCGGGCGGCAAACGGACGCGGCACCGGCAATCCCTGAGCACTCAACTTGGCCAGCAGCGTGTATTCGGCCATGGCCCGGCTCGATTCGACCCCTTCGAACCAGAAGCGATCCCGCACCACCTTGCCCACCATGCCACCGCGATAGTAGTGACGCAGCACCAGGTGGCGGGATTCATCCTTGACGAACCAGGTCACTCCGCGGCCGATGGAAGACCCCACCACCTGGCGATGTGTCTGCCACCAGGCCGGATCAAACAGCTCGGGAGAAGGGTCGCGAAACGCCCCTTCGGCGTACCAGCAGATCTGGTTGTGTTCGGTCTGAATTTGCATTTTTGGCGATTCCGGTCGGTCAGTCATGGCTACACAAGGCAAGGGCAGGCAACAGCAACACGGGCCTTGTCAGGGGCACCGGCTGCCGGTCGTGCGCAATTTTACAATCCACGGGGGAGTTTGCATAATGCCATCCATCCATTTTGCCACCATTGCGCCACATCATGCCGCTGTTCCAAACGCCGCCCTCCTCCATCTGCATCCTGCGGCTCTCCGCCATCGGCGACTGCTGCCACGCGCTGGCGCTGGTGCGCGTCATCCAGCGGGCCTGGCCGACGACCCGCATCACCTGGATCACCGGCAAGATTGAAGCGACGCTTTTTGCCGATCTGCCCGGGGTCGAAGTCATCGCCTTCGACAAGAGCAAGGGCTGGCGCGGCTATCGCGAGCTCTGGCAGACCCTCAGGGGACGCCAATTCGATGCCCTGCTGCACCTGCAGGCGGCCATGCGGGCCAGCATCGCCACCCTCGGCATCAAGGCCAAGGTCAAGCTCGGGTTTGATCGGGAGCGGGCCAGCGACGGCCAGTGGCTGTTCACCAACCACAAGGTGCCATCCCCCGCCTCGCCCCACGTGCTGGACGGCTTTCTCGCCTTCGCCAAAGAGCTCGGAATAAAGGATCTGACCCCGGACTGGCAACTGCCCATCAGCGCCGAGCACCAGGCCTGGGCGAAAGAGAAGGTCGACGGCAAGCCGACCCTGCTCATCTGCGCCGCCGCCAGCAAGGCATTCAAGAACTGGACTGCCGCCGGTTATGCCGCGCTGGCGGATCATGCCGCTGACAGAGGTTTTCAGGTCTATCTGTGCGGCGGGCCGGCCAAACTGGAGCGGGATCTGGCCGCCGACATTCAACGGCTGAGCCACAGCAAGCCGGTGGATCTGGTGGGGCAGACCAACCTCAAGCAGTTGCTGGCGCTGATCAAGGAGGCCAGTCTGGTGCTGGCCCCCGACACCGGCCCCACCCACATGGCGACCCTGGTGGATACGCCGGTGCTCGGCCTCTATGCCCACCACAACCCGGAGCGTACCGGCCCCTATCTGTGCCGTGACTACGCGGTCAGCGTCTATCAGGAGCTGGTCGAGCAGGAGACCGGCAAACCGCTGGCCGAGCTCGGCTGGCGCACCCGTCTCAAGGATCCGGACGCCATGAGCAAGCTCACCCGCGAACGGGTCATCGCCGCCTTCGACCGGCTCTGCGCCGATCGCCAGTTGCCCGCCGGACAGCAACTCGGAATTTCCGAGCAGTGAAGCAGGGATAATCTGCTGGCCCGCCCGCACGGTGGCAGGCAGAATGGCGGCTGATGTGGGTGACGCTCCCGCAGCAAGCTACGAATACTTTGATCGGCTGGAATATGATTCCGGCCGTTTTTTTATCCGCCACCTTCTGTTAAAATTCGCCGCCTTTACATCCCTCTTAATTCAAGAATTTTCCGCGTTTTGGATTTGGCTGTCTCCCTTTCGGGCACAAGACGGCGGCCTCTGCTACAACCAAAACACGGTCTCGCTTAAAGGTACAGACATGGCGCAACAAGGCACTCTCTATATCATCTCCTCCCCGAGCGGAGCGGGTAAATCCAGCCTGCTCAACGCCTTGCTGACCCAGCACAACAGCGCAGGCAAGATGCAGCTGTCGGTTTCCCACACCACCCGCGCCACCCGTCCCGGTGAAGAGCACGGGGTGCACTACCACTTCGTCAAGGTGGAAGAGTTCAAGGCGCTGATCGAGCGCGGCGACTTTCTGGAGTGGGCCGAGGTGTTCGGCAACTACTACGGCACCTCCCGCGCCGCCATCGAAGCCTGCCTGGCGCAGGGGATCGACGTGTTCCTCGACATCGACTGGCAGGGCGCCCGCCAGATCCGCGAACAGATGCCGACCAAGTCCATCTTCATCCTGCCACCCAGCCGCGAAGAGCTGGAGCGTCGCCTGATCGGCCGCGGCCAGGACAGTGCCGAGGTGATCAAGGGCCGGATGGAGAAAGCCATTGCCGAAATGGTGCACTATGACGAGTATGACTATGTCATCATCAACGAAGACTTTGAGCAGGCACTGTTCCAGCTGAGGGCTGTCATCGAGTGCCAACGGCTGGAATTGCGCCAGCAGCAGCAGGCCCAACAAAACTTGCTGCAACAGCTACTGGCAGAATAGGCCAAAAACAAGTAAACTTTTGCGTCATTTTTAAACACCGCTTTTTTAAACCGAGAAAGCCCAAACACTGGAGTCCTGCATGGCACGCGTTACTGTAGAAGATGCTGTAAAACAGGTAGGTAACCGTTTTGACCTGGTGCTGGTCGCCGCCCGCCGCGCCCGCCAAATCGCGGTTCAAGGCAAAGATCCCCTGGTTGACGAAGAGAACGACAAGCCGACCGTGATCGCCCTGCGCGAGATCGAACTGGGTCTGGTGAACAACCAGGTGATGGACACCCAGGACCGTTACGAGCAGCAGGAGCAGGAAGCCGCCGAGCTGGCTGCCGTTGCTGCCATCGCCGAAGGCCGCGGTTAAGTCAGTTATTTCTTATAGTCGGCGCCCGCCCGGGTGCCGACTGTTCTCCCCCATTTACAACCGCTCGAAAACCTCGCAAACTCAGGACTATACCCTCTATATCCACGGATTGCCGTTTCACCGCTGCGGGGACTGTCTTGTATTTATTTGAAAATCTTAAAGAAATAGCCAGTTCCTACCTGCCACCCGAGCAGGTGGAGAAGCTCAGGCAAGCCTATGTGGTGGCCCGTGATGCTCACCAGGGACAGATGCGTTCCAGCGGCGAGCCCTATATCACCCACCCGGTTGCCGTTGCCCGCATTCTTGGCGACATGCGCCTCGATCATGAAACCCTGATGGCTGCCGTGCTGCACGACGTCATCGAAGATACCCCTGTCACCAAGGCCGATCTGGCCGAACTGTTTGGCGATGCCGTCGCCGAGCTGGTAGCAGGCGTCTCCAAGCTCGACAAGCTGAAGTTTCGCGATCGCAAGGAGGCCCAAGCCGAGAACTTCCGCAAGATGGTGATGGCCATGACCCAGGATATCCGGGTCATCCTGATCAAGCTGGCCGACCGCACCCACAACATGCGCACCCTGGGCTCCCTGCGGCCAGACAAGCGCCGCCGCATCGCCCGGGAAACCCTCGAAATCTTCGCCCCCATCGCCAACCGCCTCGGTATTCACACCATGAAGAACGAGCTGGAAGAGCTGGGCTTCGAGGCGCTCTACCCCATGCGCTCGCGCGTGTTGCGCGAATCGGTGCGCCGCGCCCGCGGCAATCGCCGTGAAATCATCGACTCCATCCAGAGCGAGATTGAGGGCCGGCTGCGGGAGGCTGGCATCGAATCCCAGGTCAGCGGCCGCGAAAAGAACCTGTTCTCCATCTACAACAAGATGGAGAAAAAAGAGCTGCAATTTCATGAGGTAATGGATATCTACGCCTTTCGTGTGAGGGTGAAGGACATAGATACCTGTTACCGGGTGCTGGGCCAGATGCACAGTCTCTACAAGCCCCGCCCCGGCCGCTTCAAGGATTACATCGCCATCCCCAAGACCAACGGCTACCAGTCGCTGCACACCTCCCTGGTGGGGCCGCACGGGGTGCCGGTGGAGGTGCAGATCCGCACCGAGTTCATGGATCAGATGGCCGACAAGGGCGTCGCCGCCCACTGGGCCTACAAGCAGGATGGTGACAGCTCGGGTACTACCGCCCAGATCCGCGCCCAGCGCTGGATGCAGAGCCTGCTCGAGCTGCAGCAGAGTGCCGGCAGCTCCTTTGAATTCATCGAGGGGGTCAAGACCGACCTCTTCCCCGACGAGATCTACGTGTTCACGCCGGAAGGGCGCATAATGGAACTGCCCGCCGGGGCCACCCCGGTGGACTTCGCCTACACGGTGCACACCGACATCGGCCACGCCTGCGTCGGTTCGCGGGTCGATCGCCACCCCTATCCGCTGAGCAGCCCGCTGCATTCGGGCCAGACGGTGGAGATCATCACGGCGCCGGGGGCTCGCCCCAACGCGGCCTGGCTCAACTTCGTGGTGACCACCAAGGCCCGCTCCAAGATCCGCCAGTTCCTCAAGAACCTGCGTACCGAAGAGTCGGTGGTGCTGGGTCGCCGCCTGCTCAACCATGCGCTGGGCGCCAAGAACATCGAAGACATCCCGGAGCCGCGCATCAAGCAGGTGCTGGCCGATACCAAGCATGAGAACCTGCAGGGCCTGCTGGCCGACGTGGGCCTTGGCAACGCCATGAGCGTGATGGTGGCGCGCCGCATGCTGGGGGATGAGCTGCCGCCGGAAGAGCAGCCCAAGTCCAGCAGCAAGAAGATGCCGATCAAGGGGGCAGACGGCATGCTGGTCACCTTCGCCAACTGCTGCCGCCCCATCCCGGGGGACGCCATCATCGCCCACATCAGCCCGGGCAAGGGGCTGGTGATCCACCAGGAAGCCTGCCGCAACATCAAGGGCTACAGCAAGGAACCGGACAAGTACCTGCCGGTGCAGTGGGAAGTGGACAAGGAGCAGGAACAGGAGTTCCGCACCGGCATCAGCATCGAGATCGTCAACCACCAGGGTGCCCTGGCGGAGCTGGCCAACGTGATTGCCGCCACTGGCGCCAACATTCACGCCATCAGCACCGAAGAGAAGGATGGCCGGGTCTATCTGGTCACCCTGCTCATCACCACCAAGAGCCGGATCCACCTTGCCAACATCATGCGCAAGATCCGGGTGATGCCGAACGTGCTCAAGGTGAGCCGACAGAAAAACTGACCACAGGCGGCGCAAGCCGCCTGCTGCTTTTCAAGAGACAAGCTTGGCCCACCGCCGCAGGCACACCCGTTCAACTTGGCGAGTGGACAAACCCGGCGCCGGCAGAGCCGGTATGACCGCGAAACGCGTCGAACGAATTTACGACAGGCTGGCCCGGTGCCAGCCCGATTTGATCCTGTGCATGCAAGCGATGCGTGCACACACCTCACGACATAGAAACCGATATGACTCCTGAACGCTTCAAGCGCATCACCGACATGCTGGCCCAGCGTCAGCTCGATTTGACCGTCTGTATGGAAGAGGTGCATAAACCTCACAATCTGGCCGCCATCGTGCGTACCGCCGATGCCATCGGCATCCACCGGGTACATGCAGTCTGGCCCAAGACCTGGATCCACAAGCGCAAGGGCACGGCCCGCGGCAGCCAGAACTGGGTGGACGTGAAGCTGCACCCGGACATCGGCAGTGCAGTGGCCGAGCTGAAAGCCTCCGGCATGCAGATCCTGGCGACCCACCTCTCCGACAGCTCGGTGGATTTTCGCGCCATCGACTACACCAAACCCACCGCCATCCTGGTGGGTCAGGAGAAGCACGGCATCGGCGAAGAGGCGCTGGCCCTGGCCGATCACCATATCGTCATCCCCATGGTGGGCATGGTGCAGTCCCTCAACGTCTCGGTGGCCGCCGCTGCCATCCTCTATGAGGCCCAACGCCAGCGCGAACTGGCCGGCTGCTACCAGCGCGGCTGCCCGCTCGACCTGGAGGAGCAGAACATCATACTGTTCGAGGGGGGCTATCCCATCTATGCCCAGCTCTGCAAAGAGAAAGAGATGCCCTATCCCCAGCTCGGCCCGGCCGGTGAAATCCTGGCGGACGAGCAGTGGTGGCAGCAGATGCAGCTGACCCGCAAGGGCTGGGCCGCCCAGCAATCGGATGATCCTTCGGAAGAGTACGCTGATGAAGCTTAACCACCTGCCCTTGCTGGCCCTGACCCTGTTTTCTGCCGGAGCCCTCGCCGTGAACAATCCCTATCAGCTGACGCCGGAAGCCGACGTCGCCACCCTTCATCAGCAGACCCTGCCCGACTTCTGGCGTCAGCACGCCGTCGAGAGCGCCTTCAAGGGCAAGGACGGGGTCACCATCCGCTATGCAGCCCTGCGCCAGGCCAAGGTCGATCGCGCCATCCTCATCGTCAACGGTCGGGTCGAAAGCTACCTCAAGTATCAGGAGCTGGCCTGGGATCTGTGGCGTCAGGGCTACAGCCTCTACCTCATCGACCACCGCGGCCAGGGTTTGTCCGATCGGCTGTTGACCGACCAGGAGAAGGGATATGTCGACCAGTTCGACGATTATGTACTCGATCTCAAGCAGTTTCATGACGAGGTGATCGCCCAGGACCAGCCCGCCAAGCTGTTCCTGCTGGCCCACTCCATGGGCGGCGCCATCTCCGCCCGCTATCTGGAACGCTGGCCCGATGATATCGAGGCGGCCGTGCTCTCCTCCCCCATGATGGGCATCAATCTCGGCGGCCTGCCCAAGTGGCTGGCCAAGGGGCTGGCGGCCACCATCGGCACGGTCGGCGGCTGGCTGGGCGAGCCTCCCTATGGCCCGGGCCAGGGCCCGTACGAGAGCCACGACTTTGCCGACAACGGTCTGAGCCACAGCGAAGCCCGCTATCAGGCCTTCCGCGAGCTCTACGAGCAGCGCCCGCAGATCAAGCTGGGAGGCGCCACCGCCCACTGGATCTATCAGGGACTGACGGGGGCGGACGCCGCCGTGGCCGAGGCCGGCGCCATCAAGACGCCGCTGCTGGTGCTGCAGGCCGGTGACGACGGCGTGGTGGACAACGCCGCGCAGGACGCCTTCTGTGCGCTCGCTCGCTGCGAGGGAGGCAAGCCGCTGCGCATAGAAGGGGCCTGGCACGAGCTGTTCATGGAGGCCGATCCCCAGCGCCAGGCCGCGCTCAACGCGACTCTGGCCTTCTTCGCACGCTACTAGCGGCTGGTTATTTTTTGTATCCCTAAATAAATGGGGTCGCGGGAGCGGTTGCTGTACACTGCTCCCGCTTTCATTCGTAACCCCGAGGTGATGATGTATAAGGTCGTTGTATCCGATCTCGATGGCACCCTGCTCAACGGGCAGCACCAGATCTCCCCCCGCACCCGCGATACCCTGCACCGTCTGGTGGAGCAGGGGATCAAGTTCGTGGTGGCCACCGGCCGTCACCATGTGGATGTGCGCAGCATCCGCGACACGCTCGGGCTCGACATCTATCTCATCACCTCCAATGGCGCCGTGGTGCACGACAAGCAGGATCAGCTGATCTTCAACCAGGCCCTGCCGGACAGCGTGGCGGCCGAGCTGATCGCACTGGAGCGCGACCCCTCCATCCATATCAACCTCTACTACGGCGACGAGTGGCTGGTGGAAGAGGAGATGCCCTGGCTGCTGCAGTTCCATCATGAATCCGGCTTCAGCTATCGCCTGACCGATCTCGCCAGCCACCCGCTGGACAAGGTCAACAAGGTGTTTTATATCGGCGAACACGAGAAGCTGCTGCAGATCGAGGCAGAGCTGAACCAGCGTTATGGTGATCGGCTCAACGTCACCTTCTCCCTGCCGGACTGCCTCGAGGTGATGCACGCCGGGGTGCACAAGGGCAATGCCGTGCGCGCCGTGCTGGAGCAGCACGGGCTGGAGATGTCCCAAGCGGTGGCCTTTGGCGATGGCATGAACGACTTCGAGATGCTGAGCATGGTCGGCCGCGGCGTGGTGATGGGCAATGCCCACGACCGGCTCAAGCTGGCGCTGGCCAACCACGAACAGACCCTGAGCTCTGACGAGGATGGCGTCGCCGTCTATCTGGAGCAGTTGTTCGCCCTGCAGGGCGTCAACGTCGCCTGAGACAAGGCGCCATGAGCAGCTCTGCGGCTCATGGCGCACGACCCCCTTCAGCGGCTGAAGCGATGGCCGCAGACCCCGCAGCAATACTGGCGGGACAGGCGTCGATCCAGGGTACGCCCCAGCCACCAGCCCAGCCCTCCCCCTATCAATCCACCCAGCACGGCACCACCCAACGCTCCCGCCAGGGCACCGACGACAGTGCCGACACCACCCAGCGCCGAGCCCGTTGCGGCCCCTATCCTGGCGAGCGTAGCGGCGCAGGCATAGCCGCCCGCAGCCCCCAGGCCCAGGGCACAGGCTCGCTTCACCCGTTCATCCTCGATCCGTGCTACCCCTTCACTCATGCAGTGCGGGCATCTCATGGCGTGCTCCTGTGCGGATAACCGTCCGAACGACTCGACCGGCAGCCGGGCTCAGGTGGCCGGCTTGAACCGATCCTTGTCGAGCTGGTGTTTCTTCATACGCAGATAGAGCTTCTTGCGCGGAATGCCGAGGTACTGGGCGGCATCGGTCACCCGGCCGGAAAAGAGGAACAGGGTATCCTCGATCACCCGCCGCTCGAACTCCTCCACCAGGTCGTCCAGCGGCTCCTTGCCGCTGGCCAGGGGGATGACCTGCTCCGCGCCGGCCAGCTTGACGATGCCCACCGCATAGAGCTCGGCCACGTTGCGCAGCTCGCGCAGGTTGCCGGGCCACTGATGCCGCTTGAGCGTCTCCAGATAGGCGCGATCCACCGCCGGTACCGGCCGGCCGATGCGCTTGCAGCCCTGTCGCAGAAAGGCCCGGAACAGGGGGATGATGTCACAGCTGCGCTCCACCAGCCGGGGCAGCTTGAGCCGCACCTGGGAGAGGAAATAGTAGAGCTCCGGCATCAGTTGCTGGCGCTCCACCAGCGCCTCCGGCGACTCGTCAAACAACCCTATGGTACGCAACGGCTTGCTCCCCTTGCGCTCCTGATCCAGCAGGTGGTTGCCGAGCCAGCGCTGGCAGTCGGCACTCAGGCGGGCCGGGGATTGCAGCACCAGGGTACCCTGCCCCGCCTGTACCAGGCTGGTTTGCACCTCGGCCAGGCTGGGGGCCGAGACACAGTCGTGCAGCTGGAAGGCTTGCTCCCGGCGGACGCTGATCCGGTGCAGCAGCCTGGCCAGGGTGTGACGACCCGAGCCGGCAGGCCCTTCCAGCAGCAGGTCCTTGTCGGTCTGTGCCAGCTGGTTGAGCTGGCTGCGAAGCGTCACTATCTGTGGACTGGTGCCGATCAGCTCGTCATCCACCGTCGCCTGGATCTCGCTGCGGCGCGCCAGCACGGCGCTGCGCTGTCGGCAGGCCCGCTCCAGCAGGCCCAACAGATCCTGCGGATTGAGCGGTTTCTCCAGAAAGTCGAACGCCCCCTGCTTGACCGCCCGCACCGCCAGCGGAATGTCCCCGTGACCGGTGATCATGATGACCGGAATCTCGGCGTCCAGCGCCTGCACGCTGGCCAGCAGGTCCATGCCGTTCATGGCCGGCATGTAGATGTCAGAGACCAGCACCCCTGGCCACTGATCCGCCAGCAGCGCCAGCGCCTCGTGGGGCGAAGTCGTCGCCCTGGGGTGGTAGCCGGAGAGCCGCAGCAGGTGGCAATAGGATTCCAGCACGTCCTCGTCATCGTCCACCAGCAGCACGTTGGCAGGACGGTTAGCGGGCAACAACATCGATGGCGTTCTCCTCGTTCTGATGGGCGACCGACCCGGCAGGGTCGGCCAACGCAAATTCCATGATCACCATGGCGCCGCCGGTCAGCGCCGATCCCAACATGATTTCGCCGCCACAACGGGCCAGCAGGGAGCGACAGATGGTCAGCCCCAACCCCAGCCCAACCTCCTTGGAGGTGGTGAAGGGGGTGAACAACCTCGGCAGAATGGCCTCGCTGAAGCCGGCGCCGCTGTCGACCACCGCCAGCCGCAGCCGGGCCTCGCTTCGTTCCAGCAACTGCAGCCGGATCTCGCGCCGCGCCAGCCCGGCCACCGCATCCAGACCGTTCACCAGCAAGTTCACCAGCACCTGCTCCAGCAGCACGGGGTCGGTATCGAGCCAGAGTCCGTCCGGCAATTCGTTGCAGAGGATGCAGCCATCGCGCTTCGCCCGCGTCTCCAGCAGCAGCATGGCCTGCTCAGCCAGCGCTCCCAGCGCGAGCCGGACCCGCACCTCCTCGGCCGGCGACTTGCGGGCGAAGTGGCGCAGGGCGTTGATGATCCGGCTCATGCGCCGCCCCAGCTTGTCGAGCTTGCCCAGATCCTGGTCCAGCGCCTGCAGCTGACCGGCGGCGAGCGCCGTCCGGCTGGTGTAGAGGTAGGTCATCATCGCCGACAGCGGCTGGTTCAGCTCGTGGGCCAGGCTGGTCATCGCCTGCCCCACCACCGCCATCTTGGCCGCCTGGATCAGCTCATCCTGGGTCTGCAGCAGGGTGCGCTCCGCCTGCTGGCGCTGCACCACCTCCTCCGCCAGCAGCCGGTTGTTCTCGGTCAGCTCGCGGGTCCGCTCCGCCACCCGCAGACTGAGCTCCCTGGCCGTCAGCTCCTGGCGGGTGACATCCGTGATGGTGATGATGAACCTGTACCCGCGCCCCTGCTCGAAGCGGCGCAAGTTGAGGTGCAAAAAGCGGGGCGTCTCACCCAGCCTACAGGCCAGGGTGCACTCGCTGTGGCCGAACCGGTGCAGCGGCTGGCCCGCCCTGAACTGAACGGCCAGTACCGCCCCCGCCTCTGCCGGAAAGGCCTGCCACAACGGCTGGCCCAGCTCGACGCCGGTCTGCTGGAACAAGGTGAGCGCGCTCGGGTTGACCGACTCTATGGTGCCATCCGGATGGCAGGTGATGAGGCAGGCCTGGGTGTTGTTGATGAGGTTGAGGGCATTGGCCCGCTCCATCTGCTGCAACTGCAGGCTGAAGTGGCGCAGGCTGTCGCCCAGCCGGCCGATCTCGTCCCGGCCGCAGGTGCTGACCGGCACGTCCAGCCGGCCTGCCGCCACCCTGTCCAGCTCCTGTCCCAACAGGTCGAGCCGCTTGATCAGCCGGCGGCCGATCAACACCACCAGCACGAAGATGCTGAGCAGCAGGGTGAGCAGCAGCACCACCAGGATCACCAGCTTGCCGGTCGCCACCAGCTGGCTGCTGTCCTCCCCCAGCGCACTGAGGGAGCGGTTGGCGTCACTCACCATCAGGCTGACCCGTTGGTGATAACGCGATACGGCGTCGTCCAGCCGCGGCCGCAGAGCCGTCAGCTGCTGGTGGGTCAGCACATCCGCCAGCAGCAGCCGGTGCAGCGGGCCGTCCGGCTTCACCAGGGTGATGATATCCTGCAGGATCTGACGATAGCTCACGGTCGAGGGGTACTCCGCCAGCC
This sequence comes from Aeromonas sp. QDB39, assembly GCF_027707585.1. Taxonomy (NCBI): domain Bacteria; kingdom Pseudomonadati; phylum Pseudomonadota; class Gammaproteobacteria; order Aeromonadales; family Aeromonadaceae; genus Aeromonas; species Aeromonas sp. QDB39. The sequence continues at coordinate 24,506 of NZ_JAPCIV010000043.1, forward strand.
GCGAGGTCAGCGCGTCTATCTCGTCAATCTTGTAGCCGATGAACAGGAAGGCGCTCTCCAGATCCTGCTGATAGCGCTGGGCGATCACCTCGCCCACCAGCGACTGCAGTTCATTCTCCTTGAAGGTGAGATCCTGCAGGGCGGAGAACTCCTTGATGACGTTGCCAAATTCGCTCATGTCGTCCGGGCTGGCCACCATGCTGGTCAGGTGCCACTCCACCTCCTGCAGCAGAGGGGCGGCATCGTCCACCAGATCCTGGTGCAGCCAGTTGCTGCGCTTCTGCAGCTGCTGCAGGGTTTCGGCGTGCTCGATCTGCTGCTTGAGGTAACGCCCGTGATCCGCCACCAGCGCGCCCAGCTCCTCGAACGCCTGGCGCTGCGAGGGGGTCTGATCCCCTGGGGTGCCCAGCAGGTAGGCGCGCTGGATGTCCCGCAAGGTGGTGGACACCGCGTTGGAGAGGCGCTGGTACTGCACCGGGTCCCGGGTATCACGCAACTGGGCCAACAACAACAACAGGCGGGAGCTGGCCCGCTCCAGCTGGTAGGCGCCGTCGATGGCGGGCAGGCTCTCTTCCACGATGAGGTGGATCTGCCGGCCCAGCCGATCCCACATCACATAGGCGGCCATGCCCATGGCACCGGTCAGGGCCGTGATGGTCACGAAGGCGAGGATGAGCCGCCGTCCCAGGCTGCGCGGCATGGCCAGCATGCGCCCCAGCCGGTTCATGGTCTGGCTGCCTGTTCGACCAGACGCTGCGCCTCGTGCAGACGTGCCTCGGTAGCCTGGCGCCACTGATGCATCACCCGCTCCGCCTGCGGATTGCCCTGCTCCCGGTCATAGAGACCGTCAAACAGCGCCAGCAACGCCGGATCCTGCGCCTCCCGCTCGCTCAGCGGCGGCGTGCTCGCCTTGGCGACGGCCTGCTCCAGCAGTGCGACCCGCCAGGGCTCGCCATGGGTATTCAGACCGTTGATCCCCTGCCAGGTCATCTTCAGCCTGGGTAGCTGCTGGGTGATGGTCTGCTCGAACAGGGCCTTGAGCAGACCGGCCCGCCGATAGAGCAGCGCCTTGTCGGTGACGTAGCGGGTCTGCCGGGCCAGCCGGGGTTGGCTCAAGGTGGCCTTGGCCATGCCGGGGGTAGCGATGATGGCTTGGCCGCGATCGGAGAGCAGGTACTGGATGAACAGAGCCGCGCTGGCCGGCTGGGTGCTGTGACGTGCCACCCCCAGGTAGGTCGGCAGGATCACCGAGTCGGGCATGATGTTGAAGCCGACGTGATCGAAGCGGGCCTGGCTGTTGAGGGCGTAACTGTCGATCACCAGGCCGGCCCCCGCCAGACCCCGGCTGATGCCGTCGCTCACCCCGAAGCTGCGCGCCGTGATGGCCGACAGGTTGCCGCCCAGCCGCATCAGCAGGGCCCAACCCTGCTGCCAGCCATATTGCTGCAGCACGCTCTCTACCATCATGTGGGTGGTGCCGGACTGGGAGGGCGAGCTCATCATCACGTGCCCCATGAAGAGCGGGGACGCCAGTTGCTGCCAGGTGGTGGGCAGCGGCAGCTGATATTTGGCCAGATAATGGCGGTTATACATGATGCCGCTGCTGGAATAACCGACCACGGCCACTTTATTGCCCAGCCCGAGAGTATGAGGAGCGAGCCATTTGGGCGGCATAGTTTCATTTGGCAAAGCTGCCAGCAAACCGGCTTTGTCCAGCGTGTTAAAAAAAGTCGGCGATGACGACATGATAATATCGACTTTCGGTGCACCGGTTTCCGTTAATAAGCGCAGGGAGGGAATGGTACGCCGATAAATAACCTCGATCCGGATCCCGGGATATTGTTCGGCAAAGCCCTCGATCACTGCCTTGACCGGCGCCTCAGAAAAGGAGGTAAGCACCGTCAGCGAGGCGGCCTGAAGGGTGCTGAATGGCAACAAAACGCAGCCCGTGAGCAGGGCCAGCCGGCGGAAAAAGAGGTGCATGACTATAGGTCGACTCGCGCTTTAATTCAGGATTATGTGCAGTACATCTAATATTTGGCACATGCCGTTATTTTTATTTCCACGAGGATGAGCCAGTTCTGACTCATTATGCCTCGGCATGCCGCTATTGTTATTCATCGAATATCAATAGGACAGTTCAAATATGTCATTTTTGACTCATGGTTTTCCCATGATTGAGTCAGAGTTGACCCATATCCGGCTTTTTGCCGACTGAATTTCTCCCTTCATATGATGGCAGCCGCTATCAGAGCTCCCTCTGAAACCAAGCTGCCAAATATAAACGGAGAACCCCATGTTCAACTTTTTCAAGACGCGAGCCGACCTGCCGGTCATGGAAGCCTCGCCCGATAAAATCCGCTCCATTTACCGCAAGTACCAGTGGCAGGTCTTCCTAGGTCTGGTACTCGGTTACGCCATGTTCTATGTCGTGCGCATGAGCCTCAACGTGGTCAAGAAGCCCATGCTGGACTCCGGCGTGGTGACCCTGGAAGAGCTGGGGGTCATCGGCTCCGCCTTCCTGTTTACCTACGCCGTCGGCAAGTTCTCCAACGGTTTCCTCTCCGACTACGCCAACATAGGCCGCTTCATGTCGGTCTCGCTGGGGCTCTCGTCCATCTGCACCATCCTGATGGGCATGAACACCGCCACCTTCTTTCTGGTGCTGATGTGGGGCCTGAACGGCTGGTTCCAGTCCGTCGGGTCCGCCCCCTCCTGCGTCTCCATCTTCCAGTGGTTCTCCCCCAAGCAGCGGGGATCGGTCTACTCCATCTGGGGCGGCTCGCGCAACATAGGGGAAGGCATCTCCTGGATCCTGACCGCCACCATCGTCAGCTACTTCGGCTGGAAGGCCGGTTTCATCGGCGCCGGCATCGCCTCCCTGATCGCCGCCCTGTGCATGTATCTGGTGCTGAAAGATCGCCCGCAAACCTACGCCCTGCCGGAGCCGGCCGTCGCCTTTGGTGAAGCACCCGAGATTGCCAAGAAGGTGGACCCGGCCGAAATCCGCCGCGCCCAGCTGTTCGTGCTCAAGCAGCCCGCCGTCTGGCTCATCGCCGCCGCCTGCGCCTGCATGTACATGTCCCGCTACGCCATGAGCTCCTGGGCCGTGCTCTACCTGCAGGAGCAGAAGGGCTACAGCCTGATCGACGCCGGCTTCGCCATGTCGGCCTATCCCATCGCCGGTTTCCTCGGCGCCATTCTGGCCGGGATCATCTCCGACAAGCTGTTCAACGCCAACCGCCACATCCCGACCCTGCTCTACGGCTTGGCCAACGTGGCCGGCATGTGCCTGATGTTCTGGGGCCCGCAGAGCCGCATGATGGATGCCGTCGCCCTCGCCCTGATCGGTTATGCCATCGGCGGGCTAGTGGTCTTCCTCGCCGGTCTGACCGCCTGCGACCTGATGCCCAAGACCGCAGTGGGCGCCGTGAAGGGCTTCATCGGCCTCTGCTCCTACATCGCCGCCTCCATCCAGGAGCTGGTCTCCGCCGCCCTGATCAAGACCAGCGAGATCGACGGCGTCACCCACTACGACTTCAGCAGCGCCCAGTACTTCTGGCTCGGTGCCTCCGTGGTCTCCATGCTGCTCGCCATGACGGTGTGGAATGCCAAGAAAGTCGTCAACCACTGATCCCCGTTCAGCACAAGGGTGGCCCGTCGGCCACCCTTGTGCGTTTTCCTCGCAACAGGAGCATCCCATGCGCAAGACCAAAATCATCGCCACCCTGGGCCCGGCCAGCTCATCCGCCGCCATGGTGGAGCAGCTGATCCAGGCGGGAGCCAATGTATTCAGGCTGAACTTCTCCCACGGCAGTCCGGAGCAACACCTGGCCTTAGCGGCCAAGATCCGGGCCTGCGCCGCCCGCCTCGACCGCGAGATAGGCATCCTCGCCGACCTGCAGGGCCCCAAGATCCGCATCGCTAGCTTTGCCGACGGCAGCATCCAGCTGCAACCGGGCGACCCCTTTACCATTGATGCCTGCCTGGACAGCCACTTGGGCGATCAATCCCGGGTCGGTACCGACTATCCGGCGCTGGCCGGCGAACTGCAGACGGGCAACGTCGTGCTGCTGGATGACGGCCGCATCCAGCTCTGCGTGGAACAGGTGATCGACGAGCGCATCGAAACCCGGGTGCTGGTCGGCGGTACCCTGTCCAGCCGCAAGGGCATCAACGTGCTGGGCGGCGGTCTGAGCGCTCCGGCCCTGACCGACAAGGACAAGGCCGACATCCTGACGGCCCGCCTGCTCGAGGCCGACTATATCGCCGTCTCGTTTCCGCGCAGCGCCGCCGATCTCGAAGAGGCCAGAACCCTCATTCGTGCCAGCGGTAGCCGGGCGGCCATCGTGGCCAAGGTGGAACGGGCGGAGGTGGTGGTGTCAGTGGCCGCCATGGATGAGCTGATTCACGCCGCCGACCTCATCATGGTGGCGCGTGGGGATCTGGGGGTAGAGATTGGCGATGCCAGACTGCCCGGCGTGCAGAAGAGGTTGATCCGGCGCTGCCGGGCGCTCGGCCGCCCGGTCATCACCGCTACCCAGATGATGGAGTCCATGATTGCCAGCCTCATGCCCACCCGGGCCGAGGTCATGGATGTGGCCAACGCCGTCATGGATGGCAGCGATGCGGTGATGCTATCGGCCGAGTCGGCAACCGGCCGCTATCCGGTGGAAGCAGTCGCCGCCATGGCCCGCATCGCGCTGGCCGCCGAACAGGAGATGGAACCGGCAGGGCATGGCCTCGCGGCCAGCCACGGGGAGCTGGCCAGGCTGGCCTGACGCTCTACCAGATGAGGCTTTTCAGGTTCAGCTTGTCGAACATGCTGCCCTTGTTCTGCCATGCGAAGCTCTGGTTGGCCCCGCCGAAACAGTCGGCCAGCCGCAGCGGGGTGCCCGGCTTGTGACGACGGCCGGCCACATCCAGACAGCGGTCAGCCTTGCTGTTGAACAGCCGATCTTCCTGCCACTGCCATTGCCGGCTCTCATCCTGGCACTCGGCCATGGTCAGCTCGCTCACCCCTTTGGCCACCAGGCAACGCTGGTCAAGCTGCAAGGCACCGGCATCCCAGCTGAACTGCTGGCGAACAGTCTGGTCGCAAGGCTGGGTGATCAGCTGATTGTGGTCATTGAGGGCCACGCAGAATCCGGCATCGGTTACCAGCGCAGAGGTGGCAATACTCTGCATGGGGGCAGCCCCCATCAGGATCTCGTCGGGTTTGGGTTTGTATGAGCAGCCGCTGAGGGCCACGACAACCAGCGCCAGTGTACTGACGCGTAAAGAATTTGGGTGCATATGACATGTTGGCCTGAATTGTGTTCAATAACGCCCACTTGCCGTGGGTCTGCATCCCAGCATACCCGAAGCGACAGCGAGAAAGTGCCAACAGAAATGTAAACAGACGTGACAGAAACCTGCGGCTACAGGCTGGCAGACGACAGAAAGCAAAAAACCCCGCCTGAGCGGGGTTTTTCAGAATGTGGTCGGTGATAAAGGATTCGAACCTTTGACCCTCTGGTCCCAAACCAGATGCGCTACCGGGCTGCGCTAATCACCGAGGCTTTAAAAAAGCTTTCTTTTCAAAACACAAAGACGACCATGAACGGTCATCCTCGTCATACAGCAAGTATGGTGCGAAGAGAGGGACTCGAACCCTCACACCCGGGGGGCACTAACACCTGAAGCTAGCGCGTCTACCAATTCCGCCACCTTCGCATACCTGACAAGCTGTAAAATGGGGTGGCTGATGGGGCTCGAACCCACGACAACCGGAATCACAATCCGGGACTCTACCAACTGAGCTACAGCCACCACAGCTGTTTTCGTTCTTCAACTCGCCCGCTTAACCGGCGCACTTTTGATGGTGCGCCCGACAGGATTCGAACCTGTGACCTCTGCCTCCGGAGGGCAGCGCTCTATCCAGCTGAGCTACGGGCGCTACGCTGTCGAACGGGGCGCAATATTAATGATGGGGACCCACCTTGTCTACTATTTTTTTATCCCTCAGAATCAACCGCTTGTTTTTCCATCGTTTCTGGCTTTTTTTAAGCGTTTTTGTTTCATTCAGGCTGGATCCAGCCCAGCTCCGCTACTTTTGGCTCCCCCCACATAGCAATCCGATGATGGGCAAAACTTGACTTGCCTCAAAGCCTCCCTAGAATGAATGAACGTTCATTCAGTCGTTGTGATCATCCAATCATGAACAAGAAAGAACGCATTTTCGATGCGGCTCATGAAGTACTCGGCGAACAGGGTTTCCACGGCCTCTCCATTGCCGTGGTGGCCAAGAAAGCCAGAGTGGCGGCAGGCACCATCTATCGCTATTTCAGCGACAAGGATGACCTCATCCGTCAACTCTATCGGCACACCATCCTCCAGTGTCATCCCCTGGTCATGGAAGGCGTGCAGACAGAGGAGGTATCGTTCGAACAATTTCGGCGGCTGTGGCTCAACATCCACGCCATCTTTGTCGACGAACCGAACGCGCTCAAATGCAAATTGCAGTATGAAACATCCCCGCTGGGAGCGGAGCTGGAGCAGGACCCGGTCATCCAGGCCGCCTGGGCCCCGCTGGATCGCTTCTACGAACGGGGGATAGAACAGGGCCTGTTTATCGACCTGCCCGTTCGGGTACTGCAGGTGCTGAGCCTGGACTGTGTGGCAAATCTGGCGTTTCAACGCCAGGTTCACCAATTCGAACTGACGCAAGAGCAGCTGGAAGCCGTGATCCGGGCCAGCTGGCGAGCCATTTTGACCCCTTAAACATTGCACTCATATCTCAGGAGCGAGAGTTCATGAAAAAGTGGATGAGCATCATGTTGCTCATCGCGCTGGCCCTGTTCGGCAGCGTGATTGGCTTCAACCTGTTCAAGCAAAAGATGATAGCCAACTACATGGCCAACATGCCGGAGCCCGAGTTCCCGGTCACCACCCACAAGGTGGAGACCCGTGACTGGGTACCGACCATCGAGGCGATCGGCTTCATCGAACCCAATCAGGGGGTGACCCTGTCGACCGAGCAGTCCGGTACCATCGACAGCATCTCCTTCGAATCCGGCGCCACCGTCAAGCTGGACCAGCTGCTGCTGAGCCTGGACGCCAGCGTCGAGAAGGCCAACCTGCGCGCCTCCATGGCCAAGCTGCCGGCGGCCAAGGCCAAGTACGAACGCTACCAGAACCTGTTTACCAAGGGTTCCATCTCCCGCGACCAGCTGGATGATGCCGAGGCGACCTATCGTTCCCTCGAGGCCGACATCGAGAGCCTGAAATCGACCATCGCCCGCCGCGAAGTGCGCGCACCGTTTGCCGGCGTGGTCGGCCTGCGCAACGTCTTCCTCGGTCAGTACCTGCAACCGGGCACCGACATAGTGCGGCTGGAAGACACCAGCGTGATGCGCCTGCGCTTCACCGTGCCGCAGACCGACATCTCCCGCATCAGCCTGAATCAGGAGATCCGGATCAACGTGGATGCCTACCCGAACCGCCAGTTCAAGGGTCACATCAGCGCCATCGAGCCGGCCGTCAACTACCAGAGCGGCCTGATCCAGGTGCAGGCGAACATCCCCAACAACGACGGCCTGCTGCGCTCCGGCATGTTTGCCCGCGCCAGCATCCTGCTGCCGGCCCAGAAGGACCAGATAGTGCTGCCGCAGACCGCCATCACCTTCACCCTGTACGGCGAGAACGTCTACCTGGTCAAGGAGCAGGACGGCGTGAAACGCGTCGAACAGGTGGTGGTCAAGGTGAGCGAGCGCAAGGGCAACGATGCCCACGTGGTCTCCGGCATCAAGGCGGGTGACGAAGTGGTCATGTCCGGCCAGGTACGCCTGAGCAACGGCGCCAAGGTAAAAATCGTGCAGGATCAGGGTCTGAAGGTTCCTGACCAGGCTCCCATGCTGTAAAACGCGGAGAGACAGATGCGCTTTACCGACATATTCATCAAACGGCCCATCCTGGCCATCTCGATCAGCTTTCTGATCGCGTTGCTGGGCTTGCAGGCCGTGTTCAAGATGCAGGTGCGCGAGTACCCCGAGATGACCAACACGGTCGTCACGGTCAGCACCAGCTATTACGGCGCGAGTGCCGACCTGATCCAGGGCTTCATCACCCAGCCGCTGGAACAGGCCATCGCCCAGGCGGACAACATCGACTTCATGACGTCGTCCACCCAGCTCGGCAGCTCCACCATCACCGCTTACATGAAGCTCAACACCGATCCCAACGCTGCCCTGTCCGACATTCTGGCCAAGGTCAACTCGGTACGTTCCCAGTTGCCCAAGGAGTCGGAAGACCCCTCGGTCACCATGTCCACCGGCTCCACCACGGCGGTGCTCTACATCGGCTTCACCAGCCCAGAGCTCAACGCCAGCCAGATCACCGACTACCTGGAGCGGGTCATCAAGCCCCAGCTCTTCACCGTCGGCGGCGTCTCCAAGGTCGACATGTACGGCGGTACCAAGTACGCCCTGCGGGTATGGCTGGATCCGGCCAAGATGGCGGCGTTCAACCTGACCGCCGCGGACGTGATGAACGTGCTCAACAGCAACAACTATCAGTCCGCCACCGGCCAGGCCACCGGCTACTTCACCCTCTACAACGGCAACGCCGAGACCCAGGTCAACACCACCGAGGAGCTCGAGCGCCTGGTGGTCTCCACACGTGACGGCAAGGTGATCCGCCTGGCCGACATCGCCAAGGTGACCCTGGAGAAGAGCCACGACACCTATCGCGCCACCGCCAACGGCCGCGAGGCCGTGGTACTGGCCATCAACGCGGCACCGACCGCCAACCCGATCAACATCGCCCACGACGTGCTGGAGATGCTGCCGAGCCTGAAGAGCAACATGCCGAGCACCATGGAGGCCAACGTCCTCTATGACTCGACCGTTGCCATCAACGAATCGATCAGCGAAGTCATCAAGACCATCGCCGAGGCGGCCGCCATCGTGCTGGTGGTGATCACCCTGTTCCTGGGTTCGTTCCGGGCGGTCATCATCCCGATTATCACCATTCCCCTCAGCCTGATCGGGGTGGTGATGGTGATGCAGATGTTCGGCTTCTCCATCAACCTGATGACCCTGCTGGCCATGGTGCTGGCCATCGGTCTGGTGGTGGATGACGCCATCGTGGTGCTGGAGAACGTGGATCGCCACGTCAAGGAGGGGGAAGAACCGTTCCGGGCCGCCATCATAGGCACCCGTGAAATCGCCGTGCCGGTCATCGCCATGACGGTCACCCTGGCCGCCGTGTATGCGCCGATCGCCCTGATGGGGGGCATCACCGGCTCCCTGTTCAAGGAGTTTGCCCTCACCCTGGCCGGCGCCGTGTTCGTGTCGGGCATCATAGCGCTGACCCTCTCGCCCATGATGTGCGCCAAGATGCTCAAGGCCAACGAGGAGCCGGGCAAGTTCGAGAGCAAGGTGCATCATCTGCTCGATCGCATGACGGTCCGCTACGATGCCATGCTGCACGCAGTGATGCAGAAGCGCATCGTGGTGGTGCTGTTCGCCGTCATCGTCTTCGCCAGCCTGCCGATGCTGTTCAAGTTCATTCCGAGCGAACTGGCACCGAACGAAGACAAGGGCGTCATGGCCGTGCTGGGTACCGCCCCCTCCAACGTCAACCTGGACTATATCCAGGGCACCATGGAACAGGTGAACAAGGTGCTGGACGAACAGCCGGAAGTGGCCTTCTCCCAGGTCTTCTCCGGGGTGTTCAACGCCAACCAGGCGTTCGGTATCGCCTCCATGGTGCCGTGGAGCCAGCGTGAAGCGAGCCAGAAAGAGGTGCTGGAACGGGTTGGCAAGCTGGTCGAGAACGTGCCCGGCATGTCCATCACCACCTTCCAGTTCCCGGAATTGCCGGGTGCCTCGAGCGGCCTGCCGATCCAGTTCGTCATCACCACGCCGAACAACTTCGAGAGCCTCTATCAGGTGGCGAGCGAGATCCTGACCGCAGCCCAGGGGAGCGGACGCTTCGTCTACTCCGAGCTGGACCTGCAGTACGACTCCGCCACCATGAAGATCAAGATCGACAAGGACAAGGCGGGTGCCTACGGCATCACCATGCAGGACATCGGCATTACCCTGGGCACCATGATGTCGGACGGTTACGTCAACCGGATCGACCTGGATGGCCGCTCCTACGAGGTGATCCCGCAGGTCGAGCGCAAATACCGCCTCAACCCCGAGTCGATCAAGGGTTACTACGTGCGGGCGGCCGATGGCCAGTCCATCCCGCTCGGCAGCCTGATCAGCATCGAGGTGGTCGGCGAACCGCGCGCCCTGCCCCACTTCAACCAGCTCAACTCGGCCACCATAGGTGCCGTGCTGATGCCGGGCACCACCATGGGCAACGCCATCGCCTGGCTGGATGCCACCGCCAGCGAGAAGCTGCCGCAAGGTTACCGTTACGACTACATGGGTGAAGCCCGCCAGTTCGTGACCGAAGGCAGCGCCCTGTACGCCACCTTCGCCCTGGCGCTGGCCATCATCTTCCTGGTGCTGGCGATCCAGTTCGAGTCGGCCCGCGACCCGCTGGTGATCATGGTCTCCGTGCCGCTGGCCATCAGTGGCGCACTGATCGCGCTGGCCTGGGGTGCCGCCACCATGAACATCTACTCCCAGGTGGGTCTGATCACCCTGGTCGGCCTGATTACCAAGCACGGTATCCTGATCTGCGAGGTGGCCAAGGAGGAGCAGCTGCTGCACGGTCGCAACCGGATGGAGGCCGTGATGGCCGCCGCCAAGGTGCGTCTACGCCCCATCCTGATGACCACGGCCGCCATGATCGCCGGTCTCATCCCGCTGCTCTATGCAACGGGGGCCGGGGCTGCCCAGCGCTTCAGCATCGGCATCGTGATCGTGGCCGGTCTGGCCATCGGCACCCTGTTCACCCTGTTCGTGCTGCCGGTGATCTACACCTACCTGGCCTCCGAACACAAACCGCTGCCGGTGTTTGACGAATCCATTCCGCCCAAGGCGAAAGGGAGTCATTAAAAACCGTTCTTAATCAACAAGGCCCCGTTTCGGGGCCTTGTTTTTATCACGCTAACGAAACACGACATAAGTGCATGAAGCAGTTAAACTAAATGGCAATATATCCAGACCGCAAGGACGCCATGTCAGGACTCTTCTCCAAGACCGCTAAGGCCGTCGGCCGTAACGGACTCTCATACCGCCTGCTCTCCTACATTCTGGTGTGCAGTACCGTATTGGCGATGATCATTACGGTGTTGCAGCTTGCCTGGGATTACCGCAAGGACGTGGCCGTGATCGAGGACAGCATCGGCCAGATCGAGGCCTCCTTCCTCCAGCCCATCGCGGCCAGTCTGTGGAACCTGGACGAAGAGCAGGTCAAGGTACAGATCGAAGGCATCATGAACCTGCCCAACATGCAGTTCGTGATGGTGAAGGAGATGCTCGGCAACTCGGAAGTGCCGCTGCTGACCCAGGGGGTGGAGCGGGAAAGCTACGACATCTCCCGCGAGTTCAACCTCACCTATCAGGGTGAAGTGGTGGGCAAGCTGTTCGTCGCCGCCTCCCTCGAGCAGATCTACCAGCGCCTGATCGAGAAATCGGTACTGATCATGGTCAGCCAGACCATCAAGACCCTGGTGGTCTCGTTCTGCATCCTGATCATCATCTACTACCTGGTGGTGCGGCACCTCAACCGCATCGCCAACTATGCCCAGAAGTTCAATCTGGACCGGCTGGCCATCGAGTTGACCCTGGAGGGGCGCCCCCTGCCCCGCAAGAAACCCGACGAGCTCGACACCCTGGTCGCCACCCTCAACCAGATGCGTACCCGGCTGAACGACGAATTTGCGGCGCGCCATCAGGCCGCCGAGCAGCTGCAACAGGAGCGTGACTTCTCCGCCACCCTGATCAACTCGGCCAACATGGTCATCTGCTGCATGGAGCCGGACCTCAACATCGCCAGCATCAACCCGGCGGCCATTCTGCTGACTGGCTACCACCAGCAGGAGATACTGCAGCACAACTGGCTGGATCTGTTCGTCAGCAAGGCCCAGCGCGATGAGCTGGCGGCCATCCTGGCCGATCACGGTTCCATCGAGGACAAAGAGGTCATCATGCATGACCAGCAGGGCCACGAGCTGGTACTGCAGTGGACCTTCGCCCCCTTCTACGAGGGGCCCAACCTCAAGTATCTGATCGGCTTTGGCTACGACATCACCCGCCTCAAGAAGGTGGAGCGGGAGATCATCCAGCTCAACGAACAGCTGGAGGGCAAGGTGGTGGAGCGTACCCGCAGCCTGAGCGATGCCAACGACCAGCTGGGCAAGGCCTACGACGATCTGAAACAAGCCCAGCAGACCCTGGTGGAGTCGGAGAAGATGGCCTCCCTCGGTTCGCTGGTGGCCGGCGTGGCCCACGAGATCAACACCCCCATCGGCATCAGCGTGACTGCCTCCTCCTACCTGCAGGAGCGGGTGGCCGACTTCAAGCAGCACATCGACTCCAAGCAGCTGTCGCGCTCCTATCTCACCGAATTTACCGTCAACCTCGACGAGTCCATGCAGCTGCTGCAGGGCAACCTGCGCCGCGCTTCGGAGCTCATCGCCAGCTTCAAGCAGGTGGCGGTGGATCAGTCGTCCGAGGCTCGCTACAACTTCAGCCTCGCCGACAACCTGCACCAGGTGGTGGTCTCCCTCGGTCACAAGTTGAAGAAGGCCCAGTGCGAGGTGGATATCCAGTGCGATCCCAAGCTGTCGATCTTCTCCTTCCCCGGCAGCTTCACCCAGATCTATTCGAACCTGATCCTCAACTCCATCAACCATGGCTTCGACAACTGGGACAAGCCCAAGAAGATCACCATCAAGGTGGAACAGCAGGGTGAAGAGCTGCTGATCGACTACAGCGACAACGGCCGCGGCATCCCGCCCGAGATCTTGCCGCGCATCTTCGACCCCTTTGTCACCTCCAAGCGGGGCCAGGGCGGCAGCGGGCTCGGCACCCACATCATCTACAACCTGGTGGTGCAGCTGCTGCGCGGTCGCATCAACTGCGTCAGCGAGCCGGACAACGGCGCCCAGTTCCATATTCGCCTGCCGATCCAACATAACTGAACGCTGGCTCTTGTGAGCCAGCCGCTTTATCCCCATCATGCTGTGATTGCATTCTTAATGAGCGGAGAACCTCGCAATGGCACAGCATTTTGACTATATCGCCATCGGCGGCGGCAGCGGCGGCATCGCCTCGGCCAACCGGGCTGCCATGTACGGTAAGAAAGTTGCCCTGATTGAAGCCAAAGAGTTGGGTGGAACCTGCGTCAACGTCGGCTGCGTGCCGAAGAAGGCCATGTGGTATGCCGGCCAGATCGCCGATGCCCTGAAATATGGCGCCGACTACGGCTTCGACACCACCCTCAACCACTTCAACTGGGCCAAGCTGGTCGAGTCCCGCCAGGCCTACATCGGCCGCATTCATCAGTCCTACCAGAACGTGCTGGGCAAGAACCAGATCACCGTCATCAAGGGCTTCGCCCGCTTCGTCAGCAGCAACACCATCGAAGTGAATGGCGAGCAGTACAGCGCCGATCACATCCTGATCGCCACCGGCGGCCGCCCTGAAGTGCCGGCCATCCCGGGTGCAGAGCTGGGCATCGACTCCGACGGCTTCTTCGAGCTGCAGAGCCAGCCCAAGCGGGTTGCCGTGGTAGGGGCCGGCTATATCGCGGTAGAGATCGCCGGCGTGATGCAGGCGCTCGGCTCCGAGACCCACCTGGTGGTGCGCAAACATGCGCCGCTGCGCAACTTCGACCCCATGATCCACGAGACTCTGGTCGAAATCATGGCGCAGGAAGGGCCCAAGCTGCACACCCACGCCATTCCGAAAGCCGTGGTCAAGAACGCCGATGAGAGCCTGACCCTGCAACTGGAAGATGGTCGCCACCTCACCGTCGACTGCCTGATCTGGGCCATCGGCCGCGTCCCGGCCACCGACAACCTCAATCTGGCCGCCGCCGGTATCGAGTTGGACGAGAAGGGCTTTATCCCGACCGACAAGTTCCAGAACACCGCCGTCGCCAACCTCTATGCCGTCGGTGACAACACTGGCCGCATCCAGCTCACCCCGGTGGCTGTCGCGGCGGGCCGCCGCCTCTCCGAGCGGCTGTTCAACAACAAGCCGAACGAGCACCTCAACTACGATCTGGTGCCAACCGTGGTGTTCAGCCACCCCCCCATCGGCACCATCGGCCTGACCGAGCCGGAAGCCGTTGCCGAATACGGTGAAGATCAGATCAAGGTCTACCGCAGCCAGTTCACCGCCATGTACTCGGCGCTGACCCTGCATCGCCAGCCCACCCGGATGAAACTGGTCTGTGTCGGGCCGGAAGAGAAGGTGGTCGGCCTGCACGGCATCGGCTTTGCGATGGACGAGATCCTGCAAGGCTTCGGCGTCGCCATGAAGATGGGCGCCACCAAGGCGGACTTCGACAACTGCGTCGCCATCCATCCGACCAGCGCGGAAGAGTTTGTTACCCTTAGGTAGCGGTGTAGGAAAAGCAACCCACACACATAAGTAAATCTGGAAAAGGGCCTGCCACTGTCTATA